>CAIXIZ010000306.1 GCA_903919625.1 uncultured Verrucomicrobiota bacterium | reverse complement strand
GTGGTCACGCGGGGCGGCCGCGTCATTGAGTGCCTGAATCTGGCGCGGCAGGCCGGCGGCACGCCCGTCGCCGTGGCCATGCTGGTGGACCGCAGCGCCGGCACCACGCGCTTTGACGTCCCCGCCATCTCGCTGCTCGAGCTGAGCTTCCCCACCTCCCCCGCCGACCAGGTGCCCGCGGCTTTGGCCGCCCTTCCGGTCGAAAAGCCCGGTAGCTGAGGCCGCGTCCGACGACATTTTCCCATCAACCAAACTTGGCGTACGGTCATTTTTCCCCATTCTGTCTCCCCATCATCCCATGAAACTCCGCTTTCTCCTTTGTGCCCTGGCGTCCAGTCTGACCCTGATGCGTGCGGCCGACGCGCCCGCCCCCACACCCCAGGGAACGCCACCCGCCACGGTGGCGGGATACACCTTTGTCAGAACACTCGGTGCGATCTCCGAGTTCACCCTCGACGCCAACGGCCTGCAGGTGCTGCTCATGCCCGACCACTCCGCCCCGGTGCTCACCTTTATGGTCACCTATCGGGTGGGCTCGCGCAATGAGGTCACCGGCACCACCGGGGCGACCCATCTCCTCGAGCATCTGATGTTCAAGGGTTCGGAGCATTTCAATCGCGCGCTCGGCAACGGCTACGACCAGATCCTTGAGCCGCTGGGGGCGAGCAACAACGCCACGACCTGGCTGGACCGCACCGACTACTACGTCAATTCCGCCAGCGACCACCTGCCCCTCATCGTCGAAATGGAGGCCGACCGGATGCGCAACCTGCTGCTGCACGAAACCGACCGCCGCCCCGAAATGTTTGTCGTGCGGAACGAGTTTGAACGGGGCGAAAATTCGCCCATCAACGCGCTGGAAAAGGAGATTTTTGCCGCCGCCTACATGGCCCAGCCCTATCACCATCCCACCATCGGCTGGCGCAGCGACATTGAAAAAGTGACCATCGCCAAGCTTCGGGAGTTTTATGACACCTTCTACTGGCCCGACAACGCCACGGTCTCCGTGGTCGGCGACTTTGCCCCCGCCGTCGCGCTGGAACTGGTCAAAAAGCACTACGGGGCCATCCCGCGTTCGCCCAAGCCCATCCCGCAAATCTACACGGAGGAGCCGGCCCAGACCTTTCCCCGCCGCGTCGGCCTCAAACGCGCCGGCCAGCTGGGAGTCGTCGCGCTCGCCCACAAGATACCCGCCGGCACCTCGGCCGACTATCCGGCCCTGAGCGTGCTCGGCTCCATCCTGGCTGACGGCAAAAACAGCCGCCTCTACAAGGCCCTCACCGATCCGGGCCTCTCCACCGGAGTCTCCGCCGGACCGAATTTCAACCACGACGCCACCCTGTTTTTCACCTTCATCCCGCTCGCCCCCGGGGTGAAGCCCGAGGACGCGGAAAAAACCGCCCTGGCCGAAATCGAAAAGCTTAAGAAGGACGGGGTGACCGAAAAAGAGGTCGCCACCGCCGCCGCCAAGCTGCTCGCCGACTCCGCCTTCCAGCGCGACGGCACCTTTGCCATCGCCAGCAATCTCAACGAGTGCATCGCCACCGGCGACTGGCAGCTGTACTATACGGTCGATGAAGCCGTGAAGAAGGTCACGGCCGCCGACGTCCAACGCGTCGCCCAGCATTACCTCGTCGAGGACCAGAGCACCACCGGTTGGTTTGTCCCGGTGGTGGCGCCTGATGAAAAACCCTGATCCGTCTGCAATCTTTCCCCTTCGCCATGAAAAAAATTTCCTTCCCCGTCTTTGGGCCGCTGTTGCTGGCCGCTCTCCTGCCCTTTGCCGGCTGTCAGTCGGCCACGTCGCCCACCGCCCCGGACATCGCCCCGGCCCGTATCTCCGACCACGTCGTGCGGACGCGCATTGCCGGACTCGACGTCATTGTCTGCAAAACCGGGGTGCAGGAAGTGGTCACCTTTCACGGCTCGCTGCCCGCGGGTGACCGCTTTGCCCCCGCGGGCAATGTGGCCGTCCCCACGCTCGTCGGCGAGATGCTCGACAAGGGAACGACCCGGCAGGACAAGTTCGCCATCGCCGACCAGCTCGACGGGGTCGGCGCGTCCCTCAGTTTCGACACTGGCACCTCGACCTTGGAATTCAGCGGCAAATGCCTGCGCAAGGACATGCCGCTCGTCATTGGTCTGCTGGCCGAGCAGCTCCGCACCCCGGCATTCTCCCCGGAGGAGCTTACCAAGCTCAAGCAGCAGCTGACCGGCTATTTCCAGCGACAGATGGAGAGCACCGACTACCGCGCCGGGCTGGCCTATTCCGAGGCACTTTATCCCCCCGGACATCCGAACTACGTGCCGCCAACCGAAGCCATGCTGGCCGGCATCAAGGCGGCCACGGTGGACGATTTGAAGAAATTTCACGCCCAATACTATGGCCCCGTCCAATGCACGATCGTCGCAGTGGGCGATGTGGATGTGACCGCGCTCCAAACTGAAATCGCCAGGGCCTTCTCCGGGTGGACCGGAGGCGTGAAGCTTGATCCCGCCGCCAAGGCCCTCCCTGCCCTGACCGCCAAAACCCAGCCCGTCTTCATGCCCGAGAAGACCAGCGTGACCGTCCTCTGGGGCCAGGCCACCGGACTGAAATATACGGATCCCGATACGCTCGCGTTGCGGGTGGGCACCGCCATCCTCGGCAGCGGCTTCACCGGCCGTCTCATGGCCACCGTCCGCAACACCGAAGGCCTCACCTATGGCATCGGTGCCGGAGTCGCCAATGACATGTTTACCGATGGCGACTGGCGGATCAGCGCGACCTTTGCCCCCGGCCTGCTGGAAAAGGGCCTTTCATCAACCAAGCGCGAGCTCACGAACTGGTTTGCCCAGGGAGTTACGGCCGATGAACTCGCCCGCCGCAAGACCAACCTGGCCGGCTCTTTTCAAGTCGGCCTCGCCACGACCGATGGCCTCGCCGGCGCCTTGCTCGCCGCCGTCAATCGCGGCCTCGATGTCACCTGGCTCGACGAATACCCCACCCGCATCCGCGCGCTCACCCTGGAGCAGGTCAACGGGGCGATTAAAAAATATCTTCGGACTGACAGCTTCGTGCTGGTCGAAGCCGGCACGCTCCCGGGCACAGAGCCAAAGGCCAAATGATTCTGCGCGGATTCTTGCTGCCTCATTCTATTCCAGTTTGGCGCATTTATCGGCCGGTTTTTAATGCCTTATAATTGCATTGCGCCCATGGCTCGGTTCGTGCTTTTCTTACACCAACCCGCACCCGTCATGAAAACTACCCGCCGTCTCCTCATCCTGACTGCCGCATTCACCGCCAGTCTGTCGGCATTTGCCGGAGCGTCTGCCACCATTGATTTTATCGTTCTGAGCAAACAGCAGGACTTTCTTCAAACCGGACCCAGCACCTTCAATCCGGATCCCAGCCGACCCTTTCGCCTGACAGTGGATGTCAGCGGCTCCAATGAATCACCTTTTCCCCGGCCGGTCCCAATCAAATCACCTCGACACCGGCCGGATTTGGAATTTCGGGCCCCCTCGCGCTGACTCCGCCCGACGAATTCAACAGCCAGTGGCAGTTCAAATCTTCTTCTTTCTCGGATGCGGCCTCATTGAATGCCGCCTTTGGTCCCGGCTCCTATTCATTGCTCATCGGTGGACAGAGCTTCAGCCTGAATCTTCCCACGGGCAATGGGGGCAATAATTTTCTTTTCCCCAATGCCCCCATCATCACCGCCACGAATGCGACCTGGCTGCCCGATGGAACGCTGTTCTATGACGAGCGCAATGGCCCCCTTACCCTCGCCACGAATAATTTCGCCACCAATGCGAGCACCCCTGGTCATCTCGGCATCAGCCTGAGTCCGACCAATGGACAACCGAACAATTTTCCTGATTTCGACACCCAGACCTTCAGCTCCGGCACTGCCAGCATCAGCCAGATGTACCTTGATCCCAGCGAGTTTGTCGCCGGCACCACTTATCAGGTCGAGGTGGAATTCGACAATATTGTGGCCGGTCCGACTGCCCTCGGAGGAACCCTCGGCAGCGCCATGGCGGTGTCGACCTACAATGCCCGCACCACCTTCGATCTTGCCGTCATTCCCGAGCCCTCGGCTTACGCCGTGCTTGCCGGTGTCGCCGTACTGGCCATGGCTGCAATGCGCCGCCGGGCACGTCGTCAGGCTTGGTAAGCGGTCCCTCACAGGAAACCTTCCCAGTGGTCGGACCGGCCCAACTGCCGGGGACGGCGGTCTGACCGGGTCAGACTTGCCGGCTCGCTGGATCCCGCTCCCCAAAGCCTGGGTTCATTTCTTCCTCGCGCCCTCACCGGAGCCTCTTTTGCCCCCGCCCGCACTCAACACCGTGCCGGCCAGCACGCCGACCGCGAAGACCCCGAAATAAATCAAGGCGGCCGTCGCATGGATTTTGTCCTTGGAGGCGACCGGAAACGAGAAATCAATCTCATTGGTATTGTTCATGCCCACATACAGCATGACGAAAAGGATGGCGAGAAACACAATGGATTTAAGGACGGCTTTGAAGCTCATGGATGGATTGGTTGCGAGGTTTGTGGTGGCTTATCCCGCCGGGTGCAAAAACAAAACGGTCACATTTGCGCGGAGGAAATTGCCAATCGCGGCCATTCGCCCCTTGCTGCCGGGATGTTGACCAAGGCCGAAATCACCCGCCTGCGCAGCTTGCGGGAAAAAATTCATCGTGAAGCGGCGGGGTTGTTTGTGGTCGAAGGCACCAAGGTCGTGGGCGAACTGCTTGCCGCCGGTTTCCCCTTCCTCGAGATCTATGCCACCGCAGAGTGGCCGGTCCGTTTGGCGGGAGCCGGGAAGGGTTCCTCCCGCTCCCCCAAAGCTGGGGCCAACCCGGCGGCCATCATCCGCGTCACGGCCGCGGAGATGGCGCGCATCAGCCACTTTCCCACCCCATCGCCGGCGCTCGCCATCGGTCGCATCAGCCGTGAACCGCTGCCACCGGGTGTCCTGAACGGCGGCCTCTCCCTCGCGCTCGACGGGATCCAGGATGCCGGCAATGTCGGCACGCTGCTGCGCGTCGCCGACTGGTTTGCCTTTGACCGCGTGCTGCTTTCGCCGGATTGCGCCGACCTGTATTCCCAGAAAGTCATCAATGCCAGCATGGGCTCGTTTGCCCGCATGACCGTCCATACGGTGTCGCTGGCCGACGCGCTCGCCGGCTGTACCGCACCCGTGCTCGGCTGCGATCTCATCGGGGATAGTGTCCATGCGCTGCCGCCGCTGCGCAACGCCGTGCTGGTCATCGGCAACGAAGGCCGGGGTCTCTCACCCGACGTGGCGGCACGCGTGACCCGCCATGTGACCATTCCCGGTCACGGCGGGGCCGAATCACTCAATGCGGCCATCGCGGCCGGCATCGTCTGTGACAACCTCCGTCGTACGCTGGCAGTGGCACAATGATGGGGCTGGTTCCGGGAAGCCAGGCGCCGGCCCGGCGTGCCCTGCTCCGACTGGCGGCCGCATCCGCCTGCCCCACCTGGGCGTAATCGCGGTTATGTTCAAAATTTTACCTAGAAACTCCGCTTGCGTTGTCGGCCCACGGCGTTTCGTTGAAGCTGCCTTTTTCAATCATCTTGCCTGTGTCTGACACCACCACCGCCTCTCCCTCTCCTCTCTCACGTCTGCGCCGTGCGACTACCGCCATTGTCCATTGGTTTGATGCCGACTATGCGCCGGGTGGCGCAGCGCGCATCCGTG
>CAIXIZ010000305.1 GCA_903919625.1 uncultured Verrucomicrobiota bacterium | reverse complement strand
GGCGGTCGCGTGGATCTGCCCGATTTCGGCGACGGAAAGTTCCTCCAGGGTGAGCAGATGGCGGCGGTTCCAGGACATCGGGGGGAAATTGTGCGGACGGCAGGCGGGGCGGTAAAGCGGGAAATCAACCCAGGGGGAAGGCGTCGGCCGGACGTGCAGACAAAAAAACGCCAGCCCATGCGGGCTGGCGTTTGCAACTGGAGAAAGTCGTAACGCTAAAGTTACTTCTTGCCCTTTTTCTTCGCCGGTTTCTTGGCGGATTTTTTGGTAGCCATGCCCCAGCATCAGGGAGTTTGCCCGCGATAGCACGATAAATTTTCAGTCCGGCCGAATAAATGAAACCGGATCCGTCAACGCCCTTCCGCCCGGCCCCGGTCAGCTCCGCTGCAAAATGTGATAGTTCGCCATCGAAATGCCGCTGAGCATCGCGCCGACAATGCCCAGAAAACCCTGGTCGGTGCCGCACAGGTAGACATTGGCGAGGGCGGTGCGGCCCTGCCGGTTTTTCACCGGCGACCCATAGATCGCGCCGCCCAGATGACCGGTGAACCTGGTGATCGTGCGCGGGGTGAACATGTCAGTCGTCACCGTGGCGCGGGTGAAGGCGTCAGGCGCGGGCGGCGGCGGGAGAAAACGCTGCGCGCTGCGCTGCATGGCGGCATACCAGCGCAATTTGTCGGCGCGGTAGGTTTCCTCGGGCAGGTGCGCCCAGCGGCTGTAGCTGGCGAGGCAGGTGCAGCGAAAAATCCCGTCGGCCAGCTCGCGGCCGGGACCGAAATCAAAATTATTTGGGATGCAGATGACGCCGCTGCGCAGATCCACCTGGTCCTCGCAGCGGGCGTAGTGGAAGTGCGGAGAGTCGTTGAAGAAAATGATTGTGTCGCCGCCCCACCCCAGGGCGGCGGGCTGGCGGCTGAGGATGGTGATGGTCTCGACAAAGGTGAGCGCGCCAACGGGAACGGAGGGGGGCGGTGTGCGGAATGCGGAATGCTGAACGGGAGGCTGAACGTCGGATCCGATGAGTTGCCCGGTCTCGGCCGCGCCGATGCTGCTGATGACGTGATCGGCGGTGATTTCCCCGCCGTCGTCGAGCCTGAGCGCGGTGGCGCGGCCTTCCCGCGCGATGATGCTGCGGACCCCGCATTTCATCCGGCGTTCGCCGCCGGCGGCCCGGTATTTTTCCAGCAGCACCCGGATGATCACCCGCACCCCATCGAACGGCCGGGCAAAACCCTCAAGATAGAGCGCCTTGAACATGATGACAAACTGCCCAAATTCCATGTCCTGCTCCGTGGCGCTGCCATAATACATCACGGGGCAGAAGATCATGTCCTCCAGCAGCGCATCGGTCAGATGGCGGCGGACGATGGCGCGGGCGGACTCGGCGGGCGCGACGAGCGAGACATCGTCAAAGGCGCGCACGGCGGCGACGAGCCGGCGAAAACCGTCGATCTGCGCGGGAAAGAGCCGCGCGACCTCGCCCTCGAGCACGGCGAAATCGTTGGTGAAGCGGAGCGACGTTTCGCCGTGCGGGCCAAAGGCGACGCGTGACTGCTTCTGTTCGCAGAGGGCAAATTCGTCGCGGTCAATGCGGAGCTGGCGCAGGAGCTTGCCGAGCGGCGTGCCCTTCACGCCCGGCCGGACAAAGTTGGTCATCGCATGCAGCCCCACATCGTAACGCCGGCCAGCCAGGCTGTAAAAACCGTTCAGTCCGCCGGGAGCGTTGTGCCGCTCGAAGATGCAGACCTTTTTGCCAAAATGCGCCAGCCGGATGCCGGCGGCGAGGCCGGACATGCCCGCGCCGATGATGGCAACGTCATAATGCGAGGCGGAGTTCATGCGGATGGGTCAGAAAGAGGCATGAAATACCGCGGATAGGAAGACCGCATTGGGCAAAACCCGGCAGAAAAATAGCGCCTTCACGCCGGGCCAAAGGACGGGCGGGCGCAACCAGCTGATGCGCCTCGCTCTTGGGCCCGCCTGGCCGGTCCCTACTTCCCCAATGCGGTGAACTTCGGCGTGAGGTATTCCGCGCAGCTGTCGAGGCTGGCGAGCCGCTGGTAATCGGCCTCCGGCACCTCGATCCCATGGCGTTTCCGCAGCTCCATCACAATGTCGAGGAAGTCCATGCTGTCGAGCTGGAGCTGGTCGCGCAGGCGCACATCGGGCTTTACGTTGGAAAGGTCCTCGTCGGGCGCGATATCGGCGATGATGTCGAGCACCACTTGCTTGCAGTCGTCTTTGGTCATTGGTGAATGGTCGGGACAGTCAGGGGACAAACCGGCGGACAATCAACGTGGAATTTATGCCGAGCATCCCGAAGGAATTGTTGAGGATGGTGTCCACCTTGGCCACCTGACGCGGCTGGTTGAGCACCAGGCCGGGCAGCGCACATTGCGGGTCGAGCCGGTCCACATTGATGGTCGGATGGACCACCAGGTCATCAAAGGAGGGCAGATTGCCCGCCAGTTCAAGCGCGCCGGCGGCTCCCATGCAGTGGCCGATAAAGCTCTTGGTGTTGTTGATGGAGGTGTCGGGACAACCCTCGCCAAAAACGGCGCGGATGGCCTCGCACTCCTGGATGTCCCCGAGCGGGGTGGCCGTGGCATGCGTGTTGACCAGGTGGATGTCGCGCGGCGCCAGCCGGGATCTGGCAAGCGCGGCGCGGATGCATTCGGCCTGGCGCGTCGGATTGGGGAGGACGTAATCGCTGGCGTCGGAGTTGACGTGCCAGCCGGCGATTTCGGCATAGATTTTTGCACCCCGCCGCCGGGCGTCATCGAGACGCTCCAAGGTATAAAGGCAGCCGCCCTCCGAAATGACAATCCCGTTGCGCGCCAGGTCAAAGGGACGCGAGGCCTTGGCCGGGTCGGCGTGGGTAGCGAGCGCGTTCTGCGACTTGAAGCCGGCGAAGATGCCGAAGGTATGGATGCTCTCGCTCACCCCGCCGCAGATGGCGAGGTCCACCTCGCCCAGCCGCAGCATCTGGGCCGCGTGGACGAGGCCCATGTTGCCGGCCGCACAGGCGGCCCCGATGGTATAGCACGGGCCCGTGACCCCGAGGTTGAGCGAGGTCTCGCCGGCCGGGTTGTTGGCCACGGTCCGGGGGTTGTGGTAGTGCGACCAAAACTTCGTGTCGTAGTTAAATTTCGAGATGTTGTAGATTTCGTTTTCCGTCTCGACGTTGCCGTGCTCGGTGCAGCCGATGTAGATGCCCGTCCGGTCCTTGGCCACGGCCTCCCAGTTCAGGCCGCTGTCGGCCAGCGCCTCCCGGGCACAATAGATGGAGATGCTGCCGGCCCGCGTGCCCACGCGGACCTCCTTTTTCTTCTGATGGCGCAGCGGGTCGTAATGGCAGACCCCCGCGAGCTGCGGGCCCATATAGCGGATCTCCATGCGGCTGATGCCCGCGACGCCGGTGAGCAGGTGGTGGCGGAATTCGGCCAGCGAGTCGCCATTCGGCGCGGTGAGGCCGACGCCGGTGATGACGATGCGGGCGGTCGAAAGGGACATGGAGTCGAAATCGCTAGCCAAACCGCCGGCGAAAGCAATACAACCCTGCCCATGAATGTCCTTGTTGTTGGAGGCGCCGGTTACATCGGCAGCCATTGCGTCCGCCAGCTGACGGCCGCCGGCCACCGCCCGGTGGTGGCGGACAACCTCGTTTTCGGCCATCGCGCCGCCATCGCGGAGGACGTGCCGTTTTACAGCGTCAACCTCGGCAATGAGAGCGAGATCGGCAAAATTCTGCGCAAGGAAAAGATCGAGCTGGTCATGCACTTCGCCGCCTACGCCTATGTGGGGGAAAGCGTGACCGACCCGCTCAGGTATTACTTCAACAATGTCGCCGCCACCCTGCACCTCCTGCGCTGCATGATCGGTTCGGGGGTGAAGAAATTTGTCTTTTCCTCGACGTGTGCGACCTACGGCGTCCCACCGCACATGCCCATCACCGAGGCAACGCCGCAGGCGCCCATCAATCCCTACGGCCAGACCAAGCTCGATGTGGAAAACGCCCTCAAAGCCTTTGCCACCGCCTACGGGCTGAGCTTTACGGTGTTCCGTTACTTCAATGCCGCCGGGGCGGCCGAAGACGGCGCCATTGGCGAGGATCACAACCCCGAATCCCACCTCATTCCGCTCGCCCTCGGCGCAGCCGCCGGACTGCGGCCGGCGCTGAAGGTGTTTGGCAACGACTATCCTACGCCCGACGGCACCTGCCTGCGCGACTACGTCCATGTGGACGATCTCAGCCGCGCCCACATCACCGTCTTCGACCGGCTGGTGACGCCCGGGACGCAGCTATTTTACAACCTCGGCACCGGCACGCCCACTTCGGTGCTGGAGGTGATCCGGGCCGTGGAAAAGGTGACGGGCAAACCGGTGCCCCACGCCTTTGCCCCCCGCCGGGCCGGCGACCCGCCCGCCCTCTATGCGGACTCGGCGAAAGCGAAACGTGAGCTGGGCTGGACCGTCAAGTTTCCGGACATCGAATCGATCGTGGCAACTGCCTGGAAATGGCACGAAGCGCACCCGACCGGATTCGGGAAGTGAAACCGGCGCAGCTGACGGTGGCCGGCTAGACCGCGGGCAGGATCAGCGTGACCTTCATGCGGGCGAGCCGCTCCAGCAGGCGCCACTCGTCGCGCAGGGGCCACCAGTTGTAGAGATAGATTTCCAGCGGGCGCCACATCGCCACCCAGCCGCCAATGGTGCAGCTTTCCTTGATAATGCCTGCAGAGGTTTTCCAATTGTGCACATCAAGCATCCCGCCCAACAGCCCGCCCAAAACCAGGCTGCCCGTGAGGAAGGCGAGGCCGATGACCAGGCTATGCCGCCCGCGACGCATCAACTGGCGGAATTCATGGTGCTTCAATTCCGCCCGTTCACGAAAAAAATGCCGCACCGCCTCTTCGACCACGGCCTGGCCGCGGGTGGGCGGAGGCGCTGCCGTCAGGTGGACGATCAGTTCAATGGCCCGGTGGACGGGCAGTTCACGCGCCCAGGACAGGATGAACTCCTCCGCGTCCGCGTCGAGGTCGCGCTCGCTGAAGGGGGACGGATCCATCGAGTTAAAAAGCTGGGGCAGCTCGCGCAGGCGGACCTGGATATGGGCGGGCTTTTCGGGCATGCGTCCAGACTAGGCCGCCAGCGGGCGCAGGGGCGAGCGATTTTGGGCCGGAAGCCAGGTGGTCCACCGCCCTGAACCAGACAGCGTCCGGCGAGCCTGGAGGAATATGCCCCCGGCGGCGTTTCCGGCTCGCGACAACGGGCCGGCCGAGTTTGCTCGCGGCATGACCGGAGAGCTTCCTTCCAACATCATCGCGGACATCAGCTTCATCGGACGGGGCGGCGGCTCCGTGAAGGCGCTGGGTGGGTTTCGCAAGCAGCACCACACGGTGCCCGACGCGGCCACCGCGGTGACCAATGCTTTTCTCGGAAAAATCTGCGAGGGCGAGCTGGCGGCAGAAGCGGAGCGGCTGTTTCAGGCGGTACGCACCGGACTCGGTTACCGGCGCAAGGAGGTCGCGCTGAGCGTGGCGAGTCCGCTCGCCGCGCTGACGGCGAAGGACTTCGCGGTGGAGATTTTCTACGCGCTGGAGGAGGGCGGCCCGGCGCGCTACACGGTGACAATGACGTTGCGCGGGCTGCGGAGCGCGGAGCTGGCGCGGACGGCGGAGTTCGCGGCGATCTTTGGGGGAAAGTTTTCGGAGATCTCTTTCGCGCTGAAAAAGGGCGTGCGGGTCGAGGCGGTCATCGATGCCGTGGAGGCGCTTGACGGCGCGGGAGGACTGCGCGTGAGCTATCCGTCAGACTACCGCGAGTGCGAACTCGCGGTCACAGGCGTGGACGCCCGGGTGCGCTGCACGGGCGCGACGTTGGACATGATTTTTCCGCACACGGGCGCACCGGCAGAACTCATGGACGGGTTTGCGGCGGTGCGCGGCGCCTTCGCAGCAAGCAAATCGCTGGGCGCGCTGTTCGGTTGAGGCAATCTCCTGACCGGGACCGGCGCCATGCCGGCGATAATCGACCGGGCTGGTTCAACCCAGCAGCTCAACCACCATCGCCCGTTCGTCGGCGAGCTCCTTGTTGGTGGCGGCCAGCTTGGCTCTGGCGAAATCGTCCATCGCATGGCCGGTGATGACCTCGTAGC
>CAIXIZ010000304.1 GCA_903919625.1 uncultured Verrucomicrobiota bacterium | reverse complement strand
TCAATGACACCCACGGCCATCTGGCGGGCGACACCGTGCTCCGGACGGCCGCCACCCGCCTGACGGCGGAGCTGCGCGCGGTGGACCGGCTGGCGCGTTTCGGCGGTGAGGAATTTGCCGCATTGCTGGTGGAAACCACGCCGGACTCAGCGCTTGAGGCCGCGCAGCGTCTCGTGGTCGCAATGCGCCGCGAACCGGTGGTGTTGCCAGACGGCACCGCACTGCCTCTCACCGTGAGCGCAGGGGTGGCCGTGATGCCGGCGCACGCGATCGACCTGGCCGGTCTCGTTCATGCCGCCGATGCCGCGCTCTATGCCGCCAAACGCACCGGCCGCGACCGCGCAATCCTGGCCGAAGCGGCCAAGTGACCTAACCGTGTGGTTGCGCCCCAGCGCACCGCGTGCGCCCCGGCTGGCACATGGGGGCGCGGAGGGCCGGCCGCCTGTCCTCAGGTCGCGGGGGCAAGCACCCGCAAACAGCGCGGGCGGATGGAGAATTCCACCCGTTCACCCGCCTCGTGGGATTCGCCGTCGGTATGCAATGCGCCAGGTGCCGGACGCTCGACGGCAAAAGTGGCGCTGCGCGGTTGCAGCACATCGGCGCGGCGGTCCAACGTGCCGTTGAACAGGCGCAGGAGCAGGGGTGCGGCGTTGAGCAGGTTGATCGGGGGCACGGCGGTCAGGTCGAGCAGGCCGTCATCGGCCTGGGCGCGGGGTGCAATGCGGGCATTGTTGCCATATTGGTTGCAGTTGGCGACAGTCAGGGTGAGGGCGCGACAGGTCTGGCGCAGGCCGTTTGCCGTGATGACGTAATCCTGCGGAGCATAGCCCAGCCAGCCGCGGAGTCCCGTCCGAAAATAGCCCGGCAGTCCGCGTTTCGCGAGCAGGTTGAAGGCCCGGGCCATCTCCGCCTCGAAGCCAATCCCGGCGGTGACAAAGTAGGGCCGCCCGTCGGCCAGACCCATGTCGATGAGACGCGGCCGGCCATGTTGCAACAGTTCGACGGCGGAGGCAGGGTCGAGCGGAATGCCGAGGTGGCGCGCCAGGCCGTTGCCCGAACCGCAGGGGATGACCCCGAGCACGGCGTCAGTGTCAACCAGCGCCTGCGCGACTTCGTTCATCGTGCCATCGCCGCCGAAGGCGACCACGAGGCCGCAGCCCTCGGCGACGGCCTGGCGCGCGAGCTCGGTGGCGTGGTGCCGTCGTTCAGTCGGGACTATGGCGGCATTGAGGCCGCGGGCGGCGGCCAGCGCCCGCACCCGGGCGAGGAGGCCGGGTTTGCGCGCAAGATCGCCCGAACGGGGATTGTAGATGATGCGGATTTTCAAATGAAAATGCGACCACGCATTGCACAGTTGGGCACCGAGCACAATCCCCGCTCGCGCAAAAGCGGAAGAATGTTTTGGCTGGGCGGATGAAGCCTGTCCTGCATCTCCTCACCGGTCCGACCGCGGTCGGCAAGACGGAGCTGGCGTTGCGCTGGGCAGAGGCCCAGGGCGCGGAAATCGTCTCCTGTGATGCCCTGCTGTTTTACCGCGGCATGGATCTCGGCACGGCAAAGCCAACGGCCGCCGAGCGGGCCCGGGTGCCCCATCACCTGATCGACGGGTGCGCGCTGACGGAGGTGATGGATGTGGCGCGCTATGGGGTGCAGGCGCGGGCGGCGGTGGAGGACATCGTGGCGCGCGGGAGGAAGGTGCTGGTCGTGGGCGGAAGCGGGTTTTATCTCAAGAGTTTTTTTGCGCCGGTGGCGGACAAAGTGACGGTGCCGGCC
>CAIXIZ010000303.1 GCA_903919625.1 uncultured Verrucomicrobiota bacterium | reverse complement strand
GCCCGGCCGGTGGGAACGGACCAGCGTAGGCGGACGCACGCTCATGCTCGACGCCTCCCACAATGCCGAGGGCGCGGCTGTGCTCGACACCAACCTGCGTCATTTGGTCGCCGAAACCGGCCGCGCTCCGGTTGTAATGACCGGTGCGTTAGGGGTGACCCGCGCCCGCGCGCTCATCGAGGTCATCTGCCGCCATGCCCGCGAAGTCCGCCTGCTCGTGCCGCACCAGTCACGGGCCTGTACGTATGAGCAACTGGAGGCAATGGTGCCGGCGGATTTTCGCGGCCAGGTGCGGCGCACCACCCTGGAGGAACTGTTCCCCGATCCCAAGACCTGCACGGCCGGCGAACCGGACGACACCTTGGTCGTGACTGGCTCCATATACCTGCTCGGCGAGATCATGGAACGTCTCGCCCCGGAACGCGGTCCGGGCGAGGGCCGGTTGCAGGATTTTTAAGGGAAAGCGGGCCGGACCGGCATGTGCAAATGGAATTGTCGTCGTCAAGTTCCAGTTCCAGGAGAAAGGCAGGGGGCGGCCGCGCTTTGCGTCAAATTGCCATGATAGGCGGTATGAAGGCGGAGGTTATTGAACTTCTTTTGCGGGATTCGCCATCATCCAGAGGCGTAAACTCGGTTGCGTGATGCAAGACGCCGTTGACACCTTCCGGGCACACCCTATTCGCTTGTCCTCCCGCGTCCATCCGACGCGGCCAGTTTTCCCGTCTTTCATCATCCCTCCAACATGGCTGCCAAATCCAAGCAAACCTCCGTGAAAAAACCCGCCTCCCAACAGGCCAAGAAAACCGCCACCAAGGCCCTTAAATGCGTATATACGTGGGGCGCCGGCAAGGCCGACGGCAACGGCTCGATGAAGGCTCTCCTTGGCGGCAAGGGCGCCAACCTCGCCGAAATGACCCGCATCGGGCTGCCCGTGCCCCCCGGTTTCACGATCACCACCGAGGTTTGCACCTACTTCTACGCCCACAAAAAGACCTATCCCAAAGAACTCCAGGTTCAGATGGAGGCGGGCGTGGCGAACATGGAAAAGATCATGGGCACTAAATTTGGTGCAACCACCGGTATGCCGTTGCTGGTCGCCGTCCGTTCGGGCGCGCGGGATTCCATGCCGGGCATGATGGACACCATTCTCAACCTCGGGCTCAACGACCAGACCGTCATCGCACTGGTCCAGGCCACCGGCAACGAGCGTTTTGCCTGGGATTGCTACCGCCGCTTCATCCAGATGTATGGCGACGTCGTCCTCGGGGTGCAGAAAAAGGAAGGCGAGGATCACGAGCCGTTTGAAGTCGTCATCCACGCGTTCAAGCATGCGAAGTATCATGCGGACATCGAAGATTCCAAGCTCACCGCCGCCGACCAGCAGGAGCTCGTCAAGCGTTTCAAGAAGCTGATCGCTGATCGCACCGGCTCGGAATTTCCGCAGGACCCGTGGCAGCAGCTCTGGGGCGCGACGGGCGCCGTGTTCGGCTCCTGGATGAATGACCGCGCCATCGTCTACCGTCGGAAATACGGCATCCCCGCCGAGTGGGGCACGGCCGTCAACATCCAGGCGATGGTCTATGGCAACACCGGTGACCAGTCCGGTTCTGGCGTCGCGTTCACCCGTGACCCGGCGACCGGCGAAAAAGTATTCTACGGCGAATTCCTCATCAACGCCCAGGGCGAAGACGTCGTCGCCGGCGTGCGCACCCCCGAACCGGTTGCGCAGCTCGACAAGCAGATGCCCGCCGCCTACAAGGAACTGGACAACATCCGCAAGACGCTCGAGACCCACTTCAAGGACGTCCAGG
>CAIXIZ010000302.1 GCA_903919625.1 uncultured Verrucomicrobiota bacterium | reverse complement strand
GTGACAACCTTTGCCGCAGATTCCCGCTTCTCCCGAAGCGGGCTACCAGGAGAACGTGGCCCGGCTCGGGAGCGCCGGGACGGACCGTGCGTCACCCTATTTGGCAAGACTCAGTCATGGCCTTAACGTCATCACCGGGGGTGACGTTTCAACATTGCGCTGCATCATGGCTGGACCGCCGGCGCAGTGGCGGCGGGCAGCGCGGTGCCGCGCGGGAGGAGCGTGACATGGCTGAACGTGATCCGGCCTTGGTTCTGCTGGAGTTCGGCCGGGTCCGGGCCGGCAAAGATGCTGTCGGAGAGGCGGACGTTCTCGATCACCGCCGTCGGGCCGGCGGTCAGCTTGACCAGCACAGGAACGTCGGCGCCCCGGATGTGGCTGGCGTTCACATTGCGCAGGACCGGGACATAGGGGCCGGTCAGGGTGTTCATATAGGTGTATTCGATCAGGAACCCGGCATTCCTCGGGTTCACGCTGCCGACCTCGAGGTTGCGTGCATAGACATTCTCGATGACCCCGCCACGCACGGGCGTGTTCTTGAAGCGCAGGATGGCGTTAAGCTGCGGGCTGCTCATCCGGCAGTTTTCGACGAAGACATTGCGGATGGCGGGGGTGCATTCGCTGCCCAGGGTCACGCCCCCGTGGCCGTCCTTCATCACGCAGTCGCGCACGATCACGAATTCCGTCGGCCGGTTGACCCGCCGGCCGTCGTCGTCCTTGCCGCATTTGATCGCGATGCAGTCGTCGCCGGTGTCGAAGGTGCAACCTTCGATGAGGACGTAGCGGCACGAATCGGGGTCGCAGCCGTCGTTGTTTGCCCCGTGACTGTCAATGGTAAGGTGGCGCACGGTGACGTTGGTGCAGAACACGGGATTGATCTCCCACATCGGCGAGTGGTGGATGGTGAGGCCGTCGATGATGACGTTTTGGCAGCGATAGGGGACGAATAAATTGGGGCGCAGCCCGGCGTCCGGTCCCATCATGCGCTGCTCCACCGGCAGTGTGGTGGAGATGGCGCGGCGGGGGCCGACCGCCCGGGTCCACTCCGGCTGCCCGCCGCCGTCGAGGGTGCCCCGCCCGCTGACGGAGATATTTTCCTGCTCAAAAGCATAGATGGGCGGGCAGAAGTTCATGCACTCGACGCCTTCGTAGCGCACCCGCACAAGCGGGAGGTATTTGGTCACGTCGGTGGAAAACTGGAGCACGGCCTTGTCGGACAGGTGCAGGTCCACGTTGCTCAGCAGCCGGATCGCGCCGGTGAGAAAAATGCCGTCAGGCACCACAACATGCCCGCCGCCGGCTGCATGACAGGCGGCGATGGCTTTGGCGATGGCGGCGGTGCAGTCGGCGGTGCCACCGGCCTGCGCTCCCTGGTCGGTGATGAGGAAGTTTCGGTCGGGGAAGACCGGGGCTTTGATCTGGGCGAGGATTTTCGGCACGGCGTCCCAGCCGAGCGTGACGACCTCGGCGGGGGTCAGGTCAGCCGCGCCAACTGCGGCCGCACCGAGGCCGGCCCAGGCCAAGGCAACGATGAGGAGCCGGCGCAGGAGGGCAGGGGCAACTGATGGGGATGGGGGCTTCATGGGGACAATGAATTTGGCCCTGGTTGTGGGGAAAAGTCCACCC
>CAIXIZ010000301.1 GCA_903919625.1 uncultured Verrucomicrobiota bacterium | reverse complement strand
GGAACTTGGTGGCGATCTGGAAAAAGTTTTTCGGCAGGTCGCGGTAGCTGGTGATCTCGGCCTTGACCAGCGGCGTGATGACCTCCTCGTGTGTCGGGCCGAGGACAAACTCCGGCTCGCGCGGGGCGCGTTTGCCGTCGCCCGCGCCGTCGGCGCGAAACATGATCTCGCGTGCCGCCGCCCAGCGCGGCCCCTGCTGCCAGTTCTCCACCGGATGCAGGTGCGGCATCTCCAGCTCGATGCCGCCGCCCCGCTCAATCTCCTCACGGCAGATCTGCGTGATCTTGCGCAGCGCGCGCAGGCCCAGCGGCAGGTAGGTGTAGAGGCCGCCCGCGAGCTTGCGGACGAGCCCGGCGCGCACGAGCAGCTTGTGCGACGCGATTTCGGCGTCGGCGGGACTTTCCTTGAGCGTGGGAATGAAATACTGGGACCAAAGTTTCATGGGAGCCGACCAGCGAAGCCGCCCCGCCCGACGGGGGCAAGGGCGGACTGCGCTTGCTTTCCTCCGGGTTAAGCCTGGTGGGGTCATGGTGAAAACTGGCCGGGTCTGCCGGGTGAGCTCCTTCCGCCGGATTGGCCCTTGGCATCGGGTGTGGGGTTGAAAATATCCCGATGTGCGTTAGTCCTTTGCCACCAACCAATATTTCCATGCCTGTCCGCGCCCGCCTGCCTGCCAATAAAACCCCCTGGCCCATGAAGTGGATCGCTCTCGCGATCCTGCTCGGTATCATTCCCTACACCTATCTCCGGCTCCACTATGCCAAGCCGGGCAAGGCCAATGAGCCCTATGCCGACGCCAAGCTTCGGGCAGAAAAGGCGCGGCTCGATGCCGGCTGGCGGACGGTGGAAGTGCGTGCCGAGCGCCCGGCCGATCCCCAGCGTCGGCGCGATGCCATCAGTGCCACCGCCCAGGTTGCCGCGGCGCCCGGCGGCTTGCCCCCGCATCTGGCCGAGACCATGTTTGGTCCGCCGTTGCTGCCCAAGGAAATCACAACCTTAACCGCCCCGGGCGAGGCCCGTGCGTTGCTCCCCTACGAGTTTCTGTTCACCTGCACGCTGCCCAACAACAAGCAGGAGCTCGTGTCCGCGCAATTTATGATCCACGGCAACGACATCGTGATCGTGCCGCAGTTTGATCCGATTGAGGGCGCCTTGCTGGCCCGCTCGCTCGACAGCTCCCTGCTCGTCACCGTGCCGGGCGGCACCCTGCAACCGGGCCATTATACCGTGACGGTCACCGCCACCGGCGGAGCCAAACAGTGGCCGCTGGACGTGAGGTAATCTGGCCTTATCCCAACGGTTCGTCTGCTTCACGACTGTCCGGATTGGATCAGGGCAAGACGCGACCCGCTGGGCGCGCCGTTTGGTTGTAGGCCAGCTCGCTGAGCTGGCTCCGGCTCGGCTGATCCGGCCGTATTTCGCCCGACTGCCCCATAAGTCCGGCAAACGAGAGGCGTTAGTATCAGGCAGGGCGGACCGCCGCAATGTGCCCTGCATTAACGATCCGTCTCCATCCGCGCCATCCGCGGCAACCTGCCCCGGAATTGGTCTCTGCCGCCTCCCGCTCAGAAAAATTTCTTCGCCTTGTTGAAGAAGCTTTTTGAGGTCGGCTCGGCGGCGTCGCCGCTGACCCGGGCAAAATCCTCCAGCAGTTTCCGCTGCTCCGCATTCAGGCTTTGCGGCACCTCGACATGAACGCGCACGAGCTGGTCTCCTTGCCGGCTGCCGCGCAGTGACGGCATGCCTTTCTCCCGCAGTCGGAAGGTCGTGCCACTTTGCGTGCCGGCGGGTATCTTCAGCGATGCCTTGCCGGACAAGGTGGGCACCTCGATGTTGCCGCCGAGCGTGGCGAGCGTGAATTTGACCGGGATTTCGCAGAACAGGTCGTCACCCTGCCGGGCGAAGAGCTCGTGATCTTTTACCGACAGCACGATATAAAGGTCTCCCGCCGCTCCACCCGCGAGGCCG
>CAIXIZ010000300.1 GCA_903919625.1 uncultured Verrucomicrobiota bacterium | reverse complement strand
CCTGCTCGAGGAGGGCACGCGGGATGACTGGTTCGGCTCGGCCTTCATCGTCCGGCTGGCGCTGGTGGCCGCCGTGACCCTGCCGCTGTTTGTCGCCTGGCAGCTCCGCGCCAAAAAACCAGTGACCGACCTGCGGCTCTACGCCGACCGCAACTTCAGCCTGGGCTCCATGATCAACGTGGTGCTCGGCGGGGCGATGTACGGCTCGATTTTCCTGCTGCCGCTCTATCTCGGCAGCGTCCAGGGCTACGGTGCCGCCGACATTGGGGCCACCCTGGTCTGGGGCGGCATTCCGCAACTGTTCATCATCCCGTTGCTCCCCTGGTTCATGCAGCGCCTCGACCTGCGCTGGCTGATTATTTTCGGCCTCGTGATGTTTGCCGCGAGCTGCCTGCTCAACACCGCCCTGTCGGCCGATTTTGCCCATGACCAGTTGCGCTGGTCGCTGCTGGTGCGTGCGCTCGGCCAGCCCTTCATCCTGGTCCCGGTCTCGGCCCTCGCGACCGGCGGCCTGCCGGCCGCACGGGCCGGAGCCGCTTCCGGGCTGTTCAACATGATGCGCAACCTCGGCGGCTCGGTGGGCATCGCGCTGCTCTCGGCGCTGCTCACCGTGCGCGAGCGGTTTCATTCCAACCGGCTCGGCGAGGCCGTCAGCGCCTACAACCCGCTCACCCGCGAACGCCTGGACGCGCTCACATATAAGTTCACCGCCGCCGGCAGCGATGCCTACACCGCCGGGCAGCAGGCCGTGGCCGCCCTGGACACGGTGGTCCGACGCGAGGCGACGCTCATGGCCTTTAACGATTGCTTTAAGGTGCTCGCTTTTGTGCTGCTCCTCGCGACCGTCGCCGCCCTCCTGTGCCGGCCCGCCAGGGGTCGGCCGGCGGCACCGGCTCATTAGGTCAAAGCCACCGGAGTTGATCTCCACGTTGGCTTTGAGCGAATTGGTTTTAACTTGTAGCATCTGGCATTCTGTCTCATCACGAACGTGCATGGCGGCACTATCAGATATTTGCTTTTAGTTCATGTCAGCGACCTGCACTACATTGAGATACCGAATCTGCCTATACCTCGCTGCCAGTGTCATATTTGGCGCAGGTTTGATGTACCCCAACAGACATACAGCTGTTCATGGCGGTGCCGCTTCTGCCAAAGCAGCCCAGAATTTTGAATCCAATGGAAATGACCAGCCCGATCCCGCAATACCTGGCAATATCGCGTCAAGCGAATCCACAGAACCAATGCCACTGGCATTGCCTCACCCAACACCACCCCAGTTTAGCGTTGGAATGATAGTTCAAATACGGGACCGAATAAATTCCAGATATGGCATTTTGTTTGGTGCCTTAAATTTGTCCCCGCCCAAACAAGAGGCCCTAACGAATTTAATATTAACTCGTCAGCTCATGATTGTCTCCGATACGCTTAGAAAGGCCCGCGGTGATGCCAGGGATGTTCCTGTTGATTTGGGCGTCAGAGTCGATCCCGATGGCGCGATCCATTATCGGTCCACTGCCGTAACCGTTGGACTTAGCCCTGGCTATGCAGCTGTTGTAGCAGAGGCCGTCGCTCCTGCCGAAGCGGAAATAAAATCATTGCTGGGAACGAGTGATTACGCAAAATACGGGCATTATCGGGATACTTTGCCCAATCGAACCGTCATTAACGACAGCCTGCAATTGTCCCTGCAGAAGGCAAATCTTGCCGTTCTCGATTCTGTGCAAGTGGAACGTCTTATCGGGCTCATGATGGAAGCGAATCCCTCACAGGTTACCAGTATCCCGAGGTTTTCCAATTCGACACTGATGCAAGCCAAAGAATTTCTTACCGATGGCCAAATGATCATTTTAACTGAGGTGGCGGAAAGCTTTGCTTCTGATGCTGAAAAAATTGCTGCTACCATTGCCGCAGCATCCGGAAATTAGGACACGGCTTCCCTGTTCCTGGTGCCGACTTCGCGCCACTGATGTTCTTGCCAGCAGCATAATGACTCCGGCCCTTTTCTCCGCTTAACTCCTCGATCCCCGTCCCTTCCACAAGCCATCGCCGCCAACACATCGCCATGCGCTTCCCCGTCCTAATCTTGCTGGCCGCTGGCAGTCTCCCGCCCGCATCCGCTGCTCCTGCCACTCCCGCCGCAACGCCCACGCTGACCGTCACCGGTTTTTTTCCTGCCGCAGGCGCCACCGAGGTCTGTCCCGATTCCCCCCTGCGCCTTACCTTTAACGCCGCTCCCCTCCCTGGTGTTATCGGCAAAATCCAGATTCTCGACGCCACTGACACCGTCGTGGAGTCCATTGATGTCGCCGCGCCCCCCGCCACCAAATCCATCGGCGGGCTGCCCGGCTTCAATTATTATCCGCTCATCGCCTCAGACAACACCGTCGCCCTTTTCCCCCGACCCGGAGTCCTGGGCTACGGCAAGACCTACCACGTCACCCTTCCCGCCGGCGTGTTCCGCACTGCCGACGGTACCGCCGGCCCCGACCAGCCGATCACCTGGCACTTCACCACCAAATCCGCCCCACCGCCCGTCGGCGCCGCCCGGCTCACCGTGGCGGCCGATGGTTCCGGCGATTTTTGCACGGTTCAGGGCGCCTTAGACTTCATCCCCGACGGTAACACAAAACCGGTCACGGTCTTTGTCCGCAAGGGCACCTATCCGGAAATCATTGTGCTCACCCAGCGGCACGCAGTCACGCTCCTGGGTGAAGATCGCCGGCAGACCGTCATCGCCTATGCCAACAACGCTGCCTTCAATCCCGACCTCAATGGCAATCCATTTGGCGGCGCGGCCCCTGTACCCAGCGAGGCCGACCCCGCCCAGGGCGGTGCGGTCTACCGGCGTGGCCTCTTTCTGGCGCACCGCGTCAACGATCTCACCGTGGCCAATCTCACCTTCCGCAACACCACGCGGCCAGGCGGCACGCAGGCCGAATGCATCATCCTCAATGGCACCGCCACCGCCCATGCCATTTTCAAGGACGTGGATTTTTTCAGCTATCAGGACACGGTCCAGGTCAACGGCCAGGCCTTCCTCACCAACTGCCACATCGAGGGCGACGTGGATTTCATGTGGGGCACCGGCCCGGCTTTTTTTGACCGCTGTACGGCCCGTTCGCTGCGCGCCGGCGCCTTCACGCAGGTGCGCAACCCCGCGGCTGGCCACGGATTCGTCTATCTGCACAGCACGTTCGAATGCACGACGGGCGGAGACGCCCGGATGCTGTCGCGCGTCCCCGCCAACCGTTTTCCCGGCAGCGAGGTTGTCCTGCTTGACTGTGAGGTCACCGGCAACATCAGTCCCGCGGCCTGGCAGCTCCAGGGCGGTGATGCGTCCGCAGTTCATTTCTGGGAGTTTGCCAGCCATGACGCAGCCGGACAGCCGGTGGATGTCAGCCGCCGGTTCGCCGGCTCCCGCCAGCTCAGGCAGCCGGATGATGCCGCCATCATTGCCAACTATGGCAACCCCGTCTTCGTGCTTGGCCACGACTGGAACCCGCGCCTCGCGCCGATTTTCACACCTTGATGGCCAACCTGGAAAAAATTGTCCGATGGAATCTCCATTAAAATCCTGGCCAGCTGAGCAAGGAATTTCCGCCCCATGTAATGCTGCGAGCCTTCTGGAGTTGCCTAGGTCATAAATTTGGGGTTCGTAGAGCCATGTCACCCCGCATGGCCAGGGTCCTCAGGGCTGCTCCACCCGGTTCAGCCCCAGCGCGACTGCTTTTGTGATGAAATCGATCCGCCCCATTCTTGCCGTTCTCATCTGCTTCGCGACGTTCTCTCCCCTCTGGGCGGTGGACGCCGCCCCGGCCACTCCCCGGGTGCTTATGTTTGTGAAATATGAGATGTTGAATGGCGGGTATTCCCTCACCTTCACCGGCACTGACACTTTGCTTTATGCAGGACGCGGCGAATTGTACAGCGGTCATTACCTGACCCGCCCGGCCGATGGCAAGATCGTGATCACTCTCGACGAGCCCCAGCCCCCAGCCGCCGCCAATCTTCCCATGTTTACGCCCGTCGGCGATGGCATGCTCTATGGCGGACGCGAGCTGATGCTGGCCGTAGCCACGAACAAGGATAAGGCGAAGGCCCTGCTCCCCAACCTTGATCGCCTCGCGCGGGCCGAAGCGATCGGTTCCGCCTGCATCCACTATGCTTCCGACCACGATGGCTTGTTCCCGGCTCAGCTTGCCGATCTGCTCCCCAAATATGCCCCCCGCGGGGATCTATTCACCGGCTTAGCGCCCGAACAGGCCATCATGGGCTACTCCTATATGGGGAGCGGTTTCAGAACTTCGGACCCCGGCGCCCAAATCATCCTGATGGCAAATGCCCCCACCTCCGACGGCAGGAACATCGTCGTGTTGCTCAACGGGAATGGCAAAATTCAACCAGCCAAGCCATAGGGCTTGGTACGCGCCTCAGTCCATGCCCATGAACAGCCGCCGGCCCCATCCCAACGATGTCCCATGAAGCCTCCCCTGTCCCGCCTCAGCCTTGCCCTGCCTGTCTTCCTCGCCACCGGTCTGGCCTTCGCCCAAACAGCCGCACCGGCTGACGGACCGGATCCCAGGGAGATCCCTCTTCCGCCGATCAATACCCCGCTCGGCAGGCTGCCGGGCGTGGGCGAACTGCCCGTCCACCCGGAAATGCCCGACGCGCTCACGATGAACGACGGCACCAAGATCACCACTCCGGCGCAGTGGCTAAAACGCCGCGAGGAAATCCGCCGCATCCTGGAATATTACGCGGTCGGCCAGGCTCCGCCACCGCCCGGCAACGTCAAGGGCAGGGAGCTTTCCTCACAAGTGTCGGCCGACGGCACTGCGCGCTATCGTCTCATCCACCTGTCTTTCGGGCCGGAGGAAAAGCTCGGCTTCGACATCGGCCTCCTTGCTCCCACAAGCGCGGGGCCGTTCCCCGCGGTTATCTCACCTGGCAACACGCCGCCGGGCGGTACGGCTGTCCCCCGGCAAGGCAACGGACCCAACCAAGGCCGAGGCGAGGATGTGCTGATGCTGGTCGGCCGGGGCGGACCGCCTGCCGCCCCCGGTGGAACCGCCACGCCCGCAGCCGGCGGAGCACCGGGTGCACGCGGCGGCCGGGGCGGAACCGGCGGCAACCCAGCCGACACGCTCGCGCGGACCAACGCCACTCCGCTCGCGCACGGCTTCGCGGTGGTGCTCTTCAACAACAACGACTGCGGCGAGGACACCACCCTGCGCAACGCCGACGGCAGCTGGGCCTACCGTAACACGAGCTTTTATCCCGCCTATCCCAACTACGACTGGGGCCTGCTGCGCGGCTGGGCGTGGGGCGTCTCGCGCATCATTGACTACCTTGAAACCGACGCCGTCGTCGACAAAGCCAAAATTATCGTCACCGGAGTGTCGCGCACCGGCAAGTCGGCCCTCGTTGCCGGCGCCTTTGACGACCGGATCGCGCTGACGGCGCCCGTGGTGACCGGCGGCGGCGGCATCGGCGCCTACCGCTTCAGCATGAAAGGCAGCGGCGCGAGCGAGAGCCTCGACCTGATGGAGAAAAAATACCCGAACTGGTGGTCGCCCAACCTCCACGAGTTCTGGGGCCAGACCGAGAAGCTGCCGTTCGACACGCACTGGTATCTTGCCCTCATTGCCCCGCGCGCCGTCATCGCGCTGGAGGGCCTGACCGACAATGTCTCCTTCGCGCCGGCTGTCCGGGCGTCGTGGCTGGCGGTGCAGCCGGTATTTGCGCTGCTCGGCGCAACCGACCGGCTCGGCGTCAACTACGCAAACCACGCCCACGCCTTCACCAACGAGGACTGGGAGGCGATGCTGGCCTTCGCGGACCAAAACCTGCTTGGCAAAAAAATCTCCCGGCCGTTCGACCAGTTCCCCGCCGGTTTATCGGCCGCTGCGGCTCCGGCTGCGCCCGCCGGCAAATGAGGAATCGGACCCTATTTGGTGTTTTATTTCCGGACTTCTTTTTACTCATGTCGCCATCATGACCCTTCGGCACCGCCTCATTTTTACCCTGGTGTTTTTGCAGGCTGGCCGCACCTGCGCCGCCGAAACCGCCGCCTGGCTCGCCGAGGTGCCCCCAAGTCCGCCGCCCTATGCGCCCGCGGTGGCGAAATCCACTTACAACGTCCGTGCTTTTGGTGCCGTGGGCGATGGCGCCACCAAAGACACTGCCGCCTTCCAAAAGGCCCTCGACATTTGCGCGGTCAACGGCGGCGGCGATGTCCTTGTCCCGGCGGGAACTTATCTGATTGGCAGCATTCAGCTCGGCAACCGGACTTATGTACGGCTGGAGCCCGACGCCACACTCCGGGGCAGCCCCGACCTGGCCGACTATCCGGTGATTGATGTCCGCTGGGAAGGCCGCTGGCAGCAGGGTCGGCGCGGTCTCATTTACGCCGCCAATGTCGATCATACCGGAATCGTCGGTCCCGGCCGCATCGCCGGTGTCCCCGGCGGGACGAACGGGCCCGACGGTCTGCGCAATCCGGTCGTCCTTGAGCCGATCTCCTGCACCGATGTCCGCTGGGAAGGTTTCTCGGTTGTGCAGGGTGGCAACTGGGCCACCCATCCCACCTACTGCACCGGCATGGTGATCAAAAATGTTGGCATCACGGGCGACCGTGATGGCATCGATGTTGATTCTTGCAAAAACGTCCGGATTGAGGGCTGCACCGTCACCACCGGCGACGACAGCATCAGCCTCAAGTCCGGCCGCGGCATGGACGGCGCCCGCCTCGGCAAGCCATGTGAGAACATCCTGATCACGGGTTGCACGCTCACCGACCGCACCTTCGCCTGCCTGGGCATTGGCAGCGAGACTTCTGGCGGTGTCCGCAATGTGCGGATGGAGCATTGCAAGCTGTCCGCCCTGCGCTCCCAGGCCATCTACCTCAAGACCCGGATTGGACGCGCGGGCGGCAACGAAAATATTTCGGGCGACGACCTCGAGGTCGCGGCGCTCACTTTCCTCCGCATCAACCTGACCTCCGGTGGCAACACCAGCACCGCGGATGATCCGGTGGAAGGGCTGGTGGGTTATCCCTTTGCCCGCCATCTCGCATTCTCCAATGTCCGCGTCAGCTGCACCACCCTCGTCCAGGCCACGCAGGTTTCCGCCTTGCAGCCGGTCCAGGGCCTCTCGCTGGTGAACCTCACCGGCACCTGCACAAGTGGCATCACGCTGGCCAACATGACCGGCGTCGAGCTGCGCGGCATCAGGCTCACCGGCCTGACCGGCCCGTTGCTGGGAATCGTGAATGTGCTGGGCTCCGGCTTGGAAGGCGCCGCGGCCATCGCCGCTCCGGTGGACCCGCCGCCGGGCAATGCGCGCGGTGCGGCTGGCGGGGCCCGCGGTCCGCGCGGCGCCGCCCCGGGCACCTAAGACCGACAACTTATGCGGTTTGCCGGTCACGCTTGAACCGAGGGTGGAGGGCAACCGGCGGGCGTCCACTCTGGTTCAGTTGTCGGCCAGCTCCATCACCGGCATTGCCTGCCCCAGGAGCATCAAACCTTCGGCTCGAAGCTTCCGGTATCACCGGATTTCATTTTATTGGCGTGAGACGGTAAAGTCCGGCTCCGTGCCAGTTGATCCGTGGGCCGAACCTGCCGTCGGCCACCGCGGCGGAGTCCAGATCCTGCCGCTTCCACAGGTCGCGGATCCGGACCGAAACGGCGATCCCGAGTTCGGCGAGCTTCACCTCGACCGGGGCACCGGAGGCGGGGCGGACATTGTCTCCGGTCGGCACGTTCCGGGTATTGAACAGGGCGAGATAGCAGCTGCCGTCGGGCGCCTCGGAGCGCCAGGCGATGAGACCGTCATGGTCAAAGAGCTGGCGGCCTTGACCGCCCGCCTGATTAACGGCGATAACCTCATCGTTGGTGATGAGCGCCAGCGTGTCGGCGTCGAGTTTGGTGAGGTCGGCGCCGAGGATAAGCGGTGAACGCGCAATGCTCCAGAGCGTGAGCATCGTGATCTGCTCGTCCGGCGTGAAGCGGGTCTGGCGTTTGCCCTGCTCGAGCGTGCCGAGCGGCAGCATGTCGGCATCCGGCCAGTGGCCGGGACCGGCGGGCGCAGTCTCGCTCCATTGGCAAAGCCGCCCGAACTGTGCCATCAGCAGCGGCCAGCGGTCCCAAAAGTCGTCGCTGATGCGCCAGAGGTTGGCATGGCCCTGCACATGGGCGGCGGCGGCAAGGTCGGTCGCGCCGGGCGAAAGGCTGAGGACAATGGCGCGGCCGCTCCGGTCGATCGCCTTCCGGATCGCCTCGACTTCGGGCTCGTTGCGCACATATGGACGGCTGAGGTCGTCCACTTTTACGAAATCCACGCCCCACGAAGCGACGAGGGCAAAGACCGAGTCGTAGTATTCCTGCGCACCGGGCTTGGTCATGTCCACACCCCACATGTCCGGATTCCACGAGCAGATATTGACCCGGTCGGCGATGTCGGCGGCGTGATACGGCGTGCCTTTGATGGGTGTGTTGAGGGCGGCAGCCTGGCGCGGGATCCCGCGCATCAGGTGGATGCCGAACTTCAGCCCCTTTGCATGGGCGTAATCGGCCAGAGGCTTGAAGCCCGCCCCACCGCTGGCGGAAGAAAAACGGTTTTCGGCCGGCAACAGGCGGCCGTAACTGTCCATCGCCAGCTCCGCAACGCCCCGGTAGCGCCGCTGCTCGGCCGGGAGCAGGTAGGCATTACCCCGGTAGTTCATGCTCGTAGCGCCGGGCTCATACCATTGGATGTCCACGGTGAGCAGGTTCCAGCCATGCGGAAGGAGCTTGTCGGCCATGATGTCGGCATGGACGCGGACCTGCGCCTCGGTGACGGTCGTGGCAAAGCAATCCCAGCTGTTCCAGCCCATGGGGGGTGTCTGGGCCCAGGAATAGAACGCTGGGGTCGGAATGGCCGGAGTGGAAGGCGGCAGGCGCTCCGTCACACTACTGGCCGACGATGCGGCGTTGGTAACAGCCGGCACGGTCAGGAAGGCCACAACCAGCCACCCCAATTTGAAATTGTTCATTGTGCAAAAGGTCGGGATTGGAACGCCAGCTGGATTGGAACCAAGCGAGTGAGATCGGGCTCCGCACGCCGTCGCAGATGAGACGCCCCGTCGGACACATTTGCTGGAAATACCGCTGCGGACAACTGTCTTCCCAGCGTCGGCGGACTGAGGGCAGCGGTGGACATGGGCTCCTGCTATAAAATGCCTTCGGCCTTGAGGATTTGCTCGAAATTCTCGCGGTTGATCAGCCGCCCGTCGGTCCGGGTGTCGGGTGGCGGCGCGGTGCCGTCCTTCACCCAGAGGTAGAGCATTTCAGCCGTGCGATAGCCCTCCTGCGGCGCCGAGGCGTAGATGGAGCCGTAGAAGCCGGTGGCACCGGACTTGCGGAGCTCATCGACGCAGTCCGTGCCGTTGATGCCGACGCCGATGACGTTGGCCGCCCTGAAGCCGTTCCCCTCGGTCGCCCGCACGGCACCGAGTGTGGCGGTGTCGTTCATCCCGGCGACCAGCCAGTTCTTCATGCCGGTTTTCCGGGCGAGCAGCGCGTTGGCCGCGTCGAACCCGCCCGGGATGTCCGTGGTTTTCTGCGGGGCGGTGAAGATCCGGTCGGAAGGGAACCCCGCGGCTTTGAGCGCGGAAATGATCCCCTCGGTGCGTTCGTGGGCCGTGCCGAGCTCTTCAAAGGTCACGATGCACGCGGCGGTATCGGCGGCGTCCCAGCTGCGGCGCCGCATCTCTGCGTCCAAGGTGCGTCCGGACAGCTCACCGATCTTGGTCGCCGACATGCCCAGGTAGGGCACATCGGTCAGAAACATGCCGTCAGCACCAACGAAACGGTCGTCCACCGTGATGAGCCTGAGCCTTGCCGCCTTGGCCTTCGCCACAATGGCGGGCCCCAGATGCACATCGGGGGTGCAGATGACGAAGCCCTGTGCGCCATTGGCCGCGAGGCTGTCGATGGCAGTAAGCGCCTTCTCGCCGTCCGGCACACCGATCTTGATAAGTTCGAAGCCATATTTGGCGGCGGCGGATTCGGCGCCCTTCCATTCGTATTGGAACCACGGCTCCTCCGGCTGCTTCACCAGAAAGCCCAGCCTGATCTTGGCCTGGGTCGCAGGAGTGGCGGGGCCGGTTGGCGGGGCGGACGGCTTGGAGCAACTGGCGAGCAGGCAGAGGGCGGCCATCAGAACGCAGGCGATGGGCTGGGATAGTT
>CAIXIZ010000299.1 GCA_903919625.1 uncultured Verrucomicrobiota bacterium | reverse complement strand
TTGTCGGCCTTGTTGCCAAAGATATCCTGCAAAATCAGTTTCGGCCCCGCATATTTGAAGACGATGACAAGCCACGCCCCAAAAGATATCAGCGCGAGCGCAATGGTGCCGTTGAAGTCGGCGTTCGCGGGCCGGATCAATGGGGTGTCCATTTCAAAATGGCCTGACGCATCTGTATGCCCCCAGCCGATTGTGCCGACTCCCGGCAGCAATCCGCTCCAGTTGTTCATGAGGATGAAAATGAAGAAACAGAGCAGCAACGGAAACGCTGCCGGCATGGCCTTTTTGCCAATGATCGGTTCCAGCAGTTCACGCAAGCCATCAACCATGTTTTCAATTACCGCCTGTCCCCGCGAAGGCACGAGCTGAGGCTTTTTTACCGTGATTTTAATCGCGAGTAACAACAGCAGGCCAACTATCCAGCTCGTGGCCATGCTATTGGTGATGGTCAAAGGCCCAAGATGAAATAGTGGCAGCGCCTTTGCCGACACCGCCTCATGCGCCGCCTCCGCGGCGGAAGCGGGCAGGCCCGACGCAAATAGCGACAGCAGGCAGAAGGAAAATTTGGCGAGGCGGGACATGGACGCGGGTAGGCTGCGAAATAGGGAAAGGGTTGACGTAGGCAAATGCCCCGGTGGGCGTCAACCCCCGAAATCAGGCCCGCCGCATTTCCTGCGCCAGGCATAAGCCACGGCGGGGCGCCCTGGGCGTGATGCTTATGGATTCACCGGCCAGGTGCCCATGGGCAACTGTTTGGTCACCTGCGGAATGCCACCAGCGAATAATGCTTCTCGGCCCTCACTTGAAATACTGTGGCCAGCTCAAATGGCCACTCTGTCCACGGTTCCAACCGCCAGTCCGGATGCTGCTGTAGCATGGTCTCCACATCGCGGAAATACGGTTCATGGTCCGTGCGAAAGTAAAACGGGGTCCCCTCCCCTGCCCGATCCGCTACGGCATGCATAAAGCCCCTCTGGAGCAGCCGATGTTTATGGTGACGCCGTTTGGGCCAGGGGTCGGGGAACAGGACGTAGACAGCCTTGAACACCACCCCCGGCGGCAGAGCCTCCAAAAACAGCCCGGCTTCGCTACGGACGAAATGCAGATTGGTCAGCCGCGCGCGCTCCTGTTTCCTGACTGCCCGGCGGATGCGGTCGAGTTCCTGGTCCACTCCCACGCAGAGTTCGCCGCGGTGCGCGGCGGCATAGGCGGCGAGGAAATGCCCGTGGCCACAGCCGATTTCCCAAACCATCGGCAGCGTCTCACCGGGCAATCTGCCCTGGAGCTCGGCGCGCAACGCCCTGCGCCGCTCGGCCAGTTCGGCCTGATGCGGATTTGCGGTCATAGCTTGGTCACCAGGGGCGGCAGTCGGTCCCATTCCGCGCAGGCGTAGCAGGCGTCTGTCTGGGTGCAAGCCCGCGGCCCGCGCGTTCACGCGGCCTTTTTTGCCGGCAAGCTGAGATGAAACGCACTCCCCTGCCCCACGGTGCTTTCGACCCAGGCACGGCCGCCGTGGAGCTGCACAATGTGTTTCACGATGCTGAGGCCAAGGCCGGTGCCCCCTTTTTCCCGCGAACGGCCTTTTTCTACGCGGTAAAACCGCTCAAAAATATGCGGCAGGTCGGCCTCCGGTATCCCCGGTCCGTTGTCCTGCACCGTCACGACAATCTCGCCGTCGCGCGCACGCGCCAGCACATCGATGCGTGAGCCGGGCGGGGTGTACTTGAGCGCATTGTCGAGGAGGTTTTCAATCACCTGGGTGATTTTCAACGGATCGAGCGGCAACGGGTCGAGCGTCGCGTCGATGTCGGCATGCAGGCGATGCGCGGCCGCGGCCGGACGCGCGCGGTAATCTCCGAGGATGTCATTCAGCAGCCCGGGCAGCGACACCAGTTCGTGCCGCAGGCCGGGATTGGTGGATTCCAGCCGCGACAGGGTCAGCAAATCGTCCAGGAGCGAGTTCAGCCGCTCGGTGTGCCGCGCAATGGTGCGGAGAAATTTCTCCCGGTCCTCGAGCGGCATCTCCCGGTGGCCGTCCACGAGGGTCTCGACATACCCCTTGATGACGCTCAGGGGTGTCCGCAGCTCGTGCGATACATTCGCGACGAACTCCCGGCGCACGGCCTCGAGCTTTTTCTGCCGCGTGATGTCGTGCAGCACAAAGAGCGCCCAGGGATCCTTCCCGCCGTCCAAGGGTGGAATCGGCGCGCCCGTCACCTCCACCCAGGTGGACTGCGTTCCCTCGACAAATTCGATCTCCTGCTGGGGTTCGGCCGCCCCATGGCGCACGTCTTCGACACAGTTGAGAAAGGGCACGCTGCGCAGCACCGCTTCCAGCCGCTGGCCCAGGATCCGGGCGGCATGGGGAAAAATCTCCTGTAACGCCTGGTTCGCCAGCACCACACGGTTGCCGCCGTCAATCACCAGCACCGCCTCCCGCAGGCTGCCCAACGTGGCTTCCAGCTGGGCGAGATGCCCGGCCCGCAGCTCCCTGAGCCGCGCCGCCTCGTCAATGAGGTCGCTCGTGGCCTCGCACAGGTCATCCCACCCCCGCCCCAGTTCACCCGGCAGATTCTCCCGCAGCAACCGTTGCTGCCGCGTGATCGCCTGTTGCAGCCGTTGCACGGCCTGCCGTTGTTTGCCCAGCCGGACGAGCGCCCACCCGAGGGCGAGCGCGAGCGCAATGGCAATGAGAAGGATACTGGACATGAAAGTGGATGACTATGCGCGCAGGATTTATGGCCGGGCGCAATCCCTGCCGCCATGGACGGTCAATCAACCCGCCACTTTCTCCGGCTTGCGCTCCGCTGCCATCCGATAACCCACCCCGCGGATCGTCTCAATCCAGTCTGCTTCGCGGCCCAGTTTTTCCCGGAGCCGGCGCACATGCGTGTCGACCGTCCGGGTTTCAATCTCCGTCTCGTAATTCCACACGTTGATGAGCAAGTGCTCCCGCGTTTGCACCCGGCCCCGGCGCTCCATCAGCAGACGCAGCAATTTGAACTCGGTTGCCGTCAGCTCCAACGGGCGGCCTTGCACGGTCGCCTCATGCCGGTCGGCCTCGATCACGATCTGTCCAACCTGCAGCCGCTTGGGCTCCTCCGTGGCGGATTCATTCACCCGGCGGAGAATGGTCTGGACGCGCAAGATCAATTCTTTGGTGCTGAATGGCTTGCAAATATAGTCGTCCGCTCCCCGCTCCAAACCTTGGATACGGTCGGTCTCCTCCGTCTTGGCGGTCAGAAAAATCACCGGGACTTGTTTGAGTTTTGGGTCGGCCCGCAGCATCTGACAGATCTGCAGCCCGCTCAGGTCGGGCATCATTACATCGAGGATCACCAGATCCGGCAGGAAACTGCGCGCCAACCCGATGCTGCCGCTCGGGTTATTCAATGTTTCCACGGCAAAGCCCTTGGCCTTGAGATTGTAGGCGAGCAACTCGGTCACATCAGACTCGTCGTCCACGATGAGGATTTTCTTGGGCTTTTTCTCTGTCATATGCCCGTAACCTTACCCGTGCCAAGCGTCCACGCCTAGAGAATTTCGGTTTCGTTTCACAAATGTTACAACGCCACCGCTCCTCATTTATCCCGAAATCAACCTAAATTCCGCAGTTCAATTTGACCACCGATTGCACCAATAACACGAATCCAGAAACTTAGATGAACAATCTCCTGCCAAATTCCTTCACCTGCCGGGTGACAACTTACGGTTTCATTATCGAATGACCGTCAGTACAATCCGTGAAATCCGTGGTTTCAACTGCGCTTGCCGGGATCAATGGAACCGCGGATTACGCGGATGCGCACCAGCTGGCTCTTATCCGTGCCAAACTGCATAATTAGTGGTTAAAGCATCTCCAATACCGATATTTTACCAGCGTGCACCCGGCTTTTACGCCTTCTTCCCTCCCCTATCGGATTCAATAAATATCATTAAAACACTTATGTCAGAAGGATTAACACCAGAAATCCGGCTCGCCTGGCCGAGTGTCGCGGGTTTGATCGCATCCAATTTTATAGCGCTTTCTCTGCGTAAACCTCTTATTTCCAGATAATTATAATGAGAAGGAATGCGAATTTGATCAATCGCTTCAAATTTAAGTATTTGCCTATGTTCACGCAAGAGATATCCCGCATACCGAATGCGATAAAAAACCTCATCTCTCACGGCTACAGATACTTGAGTAAATGAATCTGGTTCGGGCAATGCGAGCAACCCAAGCTTCTCAGACCCGTGCTGATGTGTTGGTGATGCTGCTTCACGCCGGATAAGATCACCCCACGTCTGGCCAGCCGAGCGGTTTTTCTCCAAGTAATCGGCCCAATATGTGACATTGGCTACCTTTTCATCAATTCGCTTCAGGCGTGATACTGACAGCAAATTATGCTTGCGTGCAAGATGATGCAATCTCAACTCCGCGCTTCCATGATTGAAAAGTAAGCGATGTTCAGCCCGGCTGGTGAACATGCGATAGGGCTCATTCGTTCCCTTGGTTACGAGATCGTCGATCAATACGCCAATATAACCCTCATGCCGCTGAATGATGAGCGGTGGCAATCCACGCACTTTGTTGACTGCATTGACCCCGGCGACAAGACCCTGGCATGCCGCTTCCTCATAACCCGAGGTGCCGTTAATCTGACCCGCAAAGAAAAGATTCTCAACCTTGCGTGATTCTAATGACGGCCATAGTTGGGTGGGGGGCGCAAAATCGTATTCCACCGCATACGCAGGACGCAGCAATTCGGCCGATTCCAAACCAGGAATGCTGTGGACTAACTCCAACTGTACATCGAAGGGCAGGGAAGTGGAAAGACCGTTGACATAGTATTCATTGGTCGCCCTCCCCTCCGGTTCGAGGAAAAGCAGATGCCTGGGCTTATCGGCAAATCGGACTATTTTGTCCTCAAAACTTGGGCAGTACCGCGGCCCGACCCCCTCTATTTGCCCTGAATACATCGCAGATTTATGGAGGTTATCGCGAACAATTTGGGCGGTTTGCTCCGTAGTATGGGTCATCCAGCATGAGATGGTATTGGAACCGGGCGACCAACCGATCCGCTGTTCTCCCGTCTGTTCCACGTGGAACAAATCCCCTGAATCCCTGGTATCATGAAAGGCGAATAGGGTGGGTTTCTCATCACCTTTTTGTTCCCGCATTTTCGCAAAATCGAGGCTCCTGCCCAGTAGTCGGGGTGGTGTTCCTGTTTTAAGGCGGCTGAGTTCAATGCCTGACTCTAAGAAGCTGGCTGACAGAGTCTTCGCCGAGAAATCCCCTAGCCTGCCCCCTTCGTTTTTGTTTTGTCCGATGTGCATCAACCCGCGTAAAAAAGTTCCCGTCGTAACAATGATACTTAGGCCGAAAAAATCTATGTCCAAGTTGGTATGACAGCCTACTGCTTTGCCATTTTTAAAGATTAACCCAGTAACTGTGGCTTGGAATATCTGGAGGTTGGTCTTCAACTCGAGGGTGTGTTTTAGTCGGAGTTGATAGGCCTTCTTATCGCACTGTGCCCGTGGTGACTGGACTGCAGCGCCTTTGGACTCATTGAGCAGACGAAACTGAATGCCTGTGACATCAGCATTGATCGCCATCTCGCCGCCAAGCGCATCAATTTCCCGCACGATCTGGCCTTTGGCCTGACCACCGATGGCCGGGTTGC
>CAIXIZ010000298.1 GCA_903919625.1 uncultured Verrucomicrobiota bacterium | reverse complement strand
CTAACCTTTGTGCTCGGCCAGTACCTCGGCGAGGTCAATCAGCTGGAGAAGGACAAACGCCGGAAGCTCTTTGATTTTGCCCACAAGGTCGATGAGGCCCGCAAACTGGCCGACTACAAAGACTATGATGCGCTCATCAGGCTCGATGAGGAGATTGCAAAAATGACGAAAGATTTCCGGACCGGCGAGGTCACCGCCGCCGTCCGGGCCCAGCAGCAGCTGAGCTCCCTCGCCCTGGCCGGCGCCCAGCAGGCCGCCCTCAACAATGACGTCGACCGCGCCCAGACGCTGCTCCAAAAGGCGGCCGAAATCTGGCCGCTCAACCCCGGCATCAAAAGCTATGGGGACAACATGGCCGCATCCGCCAACCTCTCCGGTCAGGCCAGCGTGCTGTTCGACGACGCCCTGAAACACTCGGAGTTCCGGCGCATCTTCGAACGCCGCACCGAGCTGGCCGTCGGCCTCATGAGCGATCCGGTGCGCGGCCCGCAGTTCAAGGATGTCATCGACCGCATGTCCCAGGTTGAGATGGCCCTCGCCCAGGAAAAGGTCGCGATTGCGCAAAACAACGCCTACGCCGCGTGGGATGTGCTCGCCACCGCCTCCCAGCTCGCCCCGGGCGACCCTCTGCTCAACCAACGCAAGGCCGAGCTCGCCCCCCGCGTCGCGGATTATGCGGGCCGCGCCGATCAGGCGAAGCGGTCCGAGGAGGCCGGCAACCCAGCTGCCAGTCTGAGTTACTACCTGGCCGTGCAGGATATGTACCCCGCCAGCGAACTGGCCCGCGTCGGCATTGAACACACCACGGTCAAATTGCTCTCCCAGCTGACCGCTGAGGCCGGATCAGGGGACAGCTCCGCCAAGCCCGATCCTGACTCCAGGCCGAAGTGACCGTGTCCGGTGGTTTGCGTCAGACTATCTGGCGGGGTTTGTAAATGTTTGGTAAAGTAAGTTGCGACAGGAGGTCGAGGATAGTGTCATTGTCCGAATTTGAATCCGTCCCCTTAACGTGTCTATCCCCAGACCTCGCCGCCGTATTTATCTGATTCAGTCGGCTGCTGCCGGACTAACCGCCCTCGCCGGGGTGAAGTCCGTCTGGGCGTTATCACCCCCACTGACCCCCGACACCTCCGGCCCGGTACTGGAACGGGAAGCGACCCTCACGCGATATGAATTCGCCCGCGACTCCGTTCTCGGCACTTCTTTTGACCTCGCGGTCGATGCCGTGCGGCCCGGTGACGCGGATAAGGTCGAGCTGGCGGTGCTGACCGAAATCGAACGCCTTCGCGCCATCCTCAGCACCTACGACCCCACCAGCGAAATCAGCCGGGTGTCGCTCGGCGCCGCCATTGAGTCGCCCGAGCTGGCCGAGGTGCTCGCCGCCTACGAAACCTGGGGTGCCCGCACGGGCGGTGCCCTCGACTCCCGGCTCAACCAGGTCACCCGGCTCTGGCGCGAAGGTGGGCAAACCGGACACCCGCCCGACCCCGCCGCCCTGCGCGCCGCACTCAATGCGCCGGGCGCACTCAATATCGACGCCCTCGGCAAAGGTTATATCATCGACCGTGCGGTGGCGGTGGCGCGTCGCCTCTCTCCCGCCGGCCTGCTCAATATCGGTGGCGACCTCCGGGCCTGGGGCGATGTCACCTGGGTGATCGGTGTTTCCGACCCGCTCAATCCGGCCGACAACGCACCCCCTCTGACCACCTTCCCCTTGCGGGATGCCGCCGTCGCCACCAGCGGTGGCTATCTGCGCTACACCACGATCGCCGGTGTAAATTATTCCCATCTGGTCGACCCGCGCACCCTCACGCCCGCCGCCTGCCTCGCTAGTGCGACCATCATTGCGGCGGACTGTCTCACGGCCAACGCGCTCTCCACGGCCGGTTGCCTGCTGGAAGCCGCCCGCACTTTTGCCCTCGCCGCGCAACATGGCTCGCCCGGCCAACTGATCGTGAACGGCAACGGGCAAAACTTCCGCGCGGGCCTGCTGGCCGACGCCACCTCAGGGTCGCCGTCTGCCGCGCCTTCAGCCAACGCCAAATCATCCTCCTCCACCCCGGCACCGGCCGCTGCCGCTGGCGCCTCGGCCTCGAAGTCTGCCTGGCCGGATGGTTTTCAAGCCAGCATCAAACTCAATATCGGCGCCGCGAGCGCTACTGCGGCCCGACCAAACGGGCCCGGGGGACCTCCCGGCGGAGCACCGGGTGGGCCGGGCGGACCTGGGGGTTTTGGCGGTCGCGGTGGTCCCGGCGGGTTCGGCGGTCGCGGTGGCTTCGGCAAACGCGCCTATGTCGCCGTCTGGATTGAAGACTCGAATCATAAGCTGGTCCGCACGCTGACGGTGCTCGGCGACAACTCCCGTTATGTGACCGAGCTCACTTCCTGGTACCAAGCGGTCGGCCGGCCCGACCTGCGCAGCATTCGCTCGATCACCCGACCCTCCCGGCCCAATGGCCAGTTCAACCTGGTGTGGGATGGTTACGACGACAAAGGCTCCCCGTTGCCCCAGGGCGATTACACCATCAAGGTTGAGTTCAACCGTGAACATGGCCGCCACGCCATGGTGAGCACCCTGCTCACCTGTGACGCCCAGCCGCATACGGCCGAGCTGGCCGCATCCGCCGAGTCCGACGTTTCGAAAATTGAATATGGGCCCAGGCCGGCCGCCCCGACCGATACTTCCTTCGTGCCAGCCGCACCGACCACCCGGGCGCCAAACGCCATGTGAAGCCTGCCAGCCGCCCTGGCGCGGGTGGAGCACGTTGACCTCAGCGTGTGGTTTTGCGTGACTCGCCGGCCAGCGGGTTGCGGACAATGCGGTCCACCTCCCGTCACCGATTTCCCGTGCATATCATCAGTCGAAAAATCCTCCACCTATCCCGCACGCTGCATATTTACCTCACCATGCTGGGGGTGTTTGTGATGCTGCTGTTTGGCATCACTGGTTTCACCATT
>CAIXIZ010000297.1 GCA_903919625.1 uncultured Verrucomicrobiota bacterium | reverse complement strand
TTTCGCCGTGTGGATCGCGTGGTTCACCATCGCCATGCAACATCCGGTCATAGAAGTCCCGCTCACCTCCGCCCGCTGACCACATGGAATTTGCCGCCATCCACTCTCCTGCCGCCGCCTTTGTGGCCGGTCTCGTCACCAGCCTGCATTGCGCCGGCATGTGTGGGCCGCTGGCCTGCCTGCTGGTACCGGCGCGGGGCGAGCGCGCCGATCCGCAAACGGTGGCCACCGTCTATCACTCCGCCCGGCTCGCCGGCTACCTGACGCTCGGGGCGGTCGCGGGTGCGCTCGGGGCGGTTCCGCTGGGTTTGCTGGGCAATCCGGCGTTACGCCTCCTTCCCTGGGCGCTCGTGGGGTATTTCGTCGTCGTCGCCCTGCGGCTGGGCCGCCGGCTGCCCCGTTTGACACTTCTCAGCCGCACACAAGTGCGCCTGCAGGGCTGGCTGCGCGGCCGTTCGCGGTTGCAGATCGCCACCGTGATGGGCGCCGCCACACCACTCCTGCCGTGCGGTCCGCTTTATTTCCTTATCGCACTTGCGGCCCTGACCGGTTCCGCCTTGCGCGGCCTGGAATTCATGCTCGCGTTCGGCCTCGGTACCGTGCCGCTCCTTTGGGTGGTGCAGGCGAACTTCGGGTGGTTGCGGTCGCGGTTTTCTCCGCTGGGCATGGCCCGCACCCAGACGGCGGTCGCGCTCATTGCGGCGGTGGTCATCACCTGGCGATTACGCGGCACCTTCGGCTTTGCGGGTCCCACGGCCGCCGATTTCATCTGCACCTGGCCATGAGCGCGACCCCGGCAAATTTCCTGGTCAGCGAGATTCCGGTCCCACTTGTGGACAAAGGCGCCGAAGGCCGTACGTCCCCCCGGACCTCTCGCGACCGACGCTGCCGCCATTGTGGGTCCCTGTCACACGAGGCCGACTTTTGCTGCGCCGGCTGTGCCTATGTCCATGGTCTCATCCATGAGCAGGGCTTGGCGGCCTATTATCAGATCAAGGAGCAGATTACCGTGCCGGCTGATCCTTCTTTGCTCCAGCCACGGGACTACGCCTGGCTGGCCTCAGCGCAGGGCGAAGCGGAGGCCGCGGCCGCAAACCACCGATACGCCCCAGAGATTACCTTGGGGGTACAGGGTGTCTCATGTGCGGGGTGCATCTGGCTCATCGAAAAGCTCTTTCAGCAGCAGCCCGGCGCCGGGCGCATTGATCTCAATGCCCAGACCGGCCAGCTGCGGATGCGCTGGACTCGCGGCGAATTCGACGCCCCCGCCTTTGCGCGGCGCCTGCAGCAATTCAACTACCTGCTCGGTCCGGCGGGCAGTCTGGCAGCCGATGAACCCGAGAGCCGTGCGCTTGTCCGTCGCATCGGGCTTTGCACGGCGTTCACGATGAACGTCATGCTGTTTACCCTGCCGGCCTACTTTGGCATGGCCCGGACGGCGGTCTATGCCCATCTGTTCAGCACGTTGTCCCTCGGATTTGCCACGCTTAGCCTGCTCGCGGGCGGCGGTTATTTTCTGAGCCGTGCCGTGCGGGCGCTGCGCGCCAGGGTGCTGCATCTGGATCTGCCCATTGCGCTGGGGATTGTCGGGGCCTATGCGGGCTCGTTCTTTGGCTGGATCGCCGGCCGGGAGGAGTTCGTCTATTTTGATTTTGTGAGCACGTTCATCCTGCTGATGCTGGTGGGCCGTTGGGCGCAAATTGTCGCCATCGAACGGAACCAGCGCCGCCTGCTGCGCCACCAGCCCGCTCCGCCCCGGCTCCGGGTTTTTGGCCCTGCCGGCCGCAGCACCCTCGTGGCGCCGTCCCAGCTGGGTGCCGGACAAAAATTTGCCGTGGGGATGGGGCAGACGGTGCCGGTGGAGGCAAAATTGGAAACCGCCGTGGCAGCGTTCAGCCTGGCCTGGATCAATGGCGAGTCCGAGCCCCGGATTTTTCGCGCCGGACAAAGGGTCCCGTCCGGAGCGCAAAACATCGGGTGCGCCGAAATCAGGCTGACGGCCACGCAGGACTGGGGGGACTCGCTGCTCGCCGTCCTGCTCCGGCCGGCGGACCGGACCGGCGGTCGCGACCGGTTTCTGGAACGCGTTATCCAGGGCTACCTGATCGCCATCATCGGCATCGCCTTGTTCTCCGGCCTTGGCTGGTGGCTGGCCACCCGTGACGCTTTGCGGGCGGGTGCAGTTGTCACTGCCGTGCTGGTGGTCTCCTGTCCCTGTGCGCTCGGACTGGCGTTTCCCCTGGCCGACGAGATAGCCACCATCGCCCTGCGGCGGCGCGGGGTGTTCGTCCGGGCCACGGATTTCTGGCCCCGACTTGGGCAGGTGCGCCGGTTGGTGTTCGACAAAACCGGGACGCTCACGCTTGAAACCCCGGTGCTGCAAAATCCTGCGGCCCTGGCCGCCCTGGACCCTGAGGCGCGGGCCGCACTCTACGCCCTGGTGCAGGACAACCCGCACCCCGTCAGCCGGTGTCTCCACGAGAGCCTGCTTGCCGCCGGACAGGTTGTTTCATGCCTCACCCCCTCGGCAGCCGGCCGGCGGGAAGAGCTGCTTGAAACCGTTGGGGTGGGTGTTGCCCTTGGCCCGTGGTCGCTGGGCCAGGCTGGCTGGCAGGATGACGGTCCGGCAGGGGCCGCGACCGTTCTGGCGCATGCAGGCCGTGAGATTGCGCGTTTTCGTTTCTCCGACACCGCCCGGTCCGATGCGAAGCCTGAACTCGCCGCACTCAAGGCGCGTGGGCTGGAGCTTGCCATTCTCAGCGGCGACCAGCCGGACAAGGTGGCCAAACTGGCGGTTGAACTGGGCCTCGCTGCGAGCACCGCCCATGGGGGGCTGACGCCACAGGCCAAGGCGGACTGGCTCGATGGGCACGCGGCGGAGGGCGCGCTCATGCTGGGCGACGGGGCGAACGACAGCCTCGCTTTTGACCATGCCTTGTGCCGGGGCACCCCGGTGATCCATCGCGGTCTGCTCGCGGCCAAGGCGGATTTTTATTATCTCGGCCGCGGCATCGCGGGCATTCGCGCCCTGTTCGAGGTGAATGATGCGCGTCGCCGGACCCAGGCGTGGCTGTTGGGATTCATGATCGTCTACAATCTGCTTGCCGTCGGTCTGTCGGTTGCCGGCGCCATGCATCCGTTGCTGGCGGCGATCCTGATGCCGTTGAGCTCCCTGGCCACCCTTGCGCTGACCGGCTGGGGCATGCGTGGCGCCTGGCAATGCGCCCGGGCGGGCTGAGACCGGGCCAGTCCTGGCAGCGCCCTTCAGCCCGCGGCAGGTGGAGCGGGGCCAACATCGGCGAGCCGGCCGAGGGCGGTTTGTCTGGCCAGGGAAACCACCATGCTTTCGCTGTCCGCCACACTACGTTCGGTGTCATCGGGATTGACCAGCGGCGCGATTTCCTCGCGTAACTGCTCCCAGGCCGCCTCCAAATAATTCTCGATCAGAGAGCCCTGGGCCCGGTCCGCAGCCTCGGCCTGTGCCAGCAGCTCGCCAATGCCCGTGTCGTAAAGTTGCTTGGTGTCGGAGATGAGCGACTCGAACTGCATCTGCGCCTCGTTCAGGCTGCGGGATCCGATGGTGCTGACCCAGACGGCATAGCTCACCACGCGCAATTTCGGCAACGGCTGGGCGTTGGCGAATCCCGACGCCTGATACATCATCGCCTGGGTTTCGGCAATCTTGTTGGCGAACAGCACCTCGCTCTCGACCTTTTGGGCCGCCGTGATGGCGATGACAAAGCCCTGCACGGCCGACTGGGAGTAGGACTGGGTGGCGCGGGCGTAGCCGGTGCAGGCCATGTTGCGGGCATTGCCCAGGGCCTGGAGGAATTCATAGACGCGTTCGGCGAAGCGTTCCAGGCAGCGCCGCCAGTCCTCCTTCTGCTGGCGGGCGGCGAGCGCCTCGAGGTATTCCGGACAGGAGGAACGCAACAAGTCCTCGATCGCATCACGGATGAGTTTGCGCAGGTGCGGCTCCACGCGGTCAAGCTGATCGACGCCGGTGCGGATGAGCTGCACCGTATCCCTGGCCTCGGCAAGCTGGGCCTCATAGTCATCGCGTTTGTCCTTGGCCAGAAAGGAAAACAATTTCGGCTTCGCGGTGAGCAAGGCCAGCAACTCAGCCTCTTTTTCCGCGAGTATCGGCGCGAGCTGCGCCCGGCCCATGCGCAGGTGCGCCTCACGCACGAGCAGGTCTTGGAGTTCGCGGGGGATGGCGGACATGGTAGGCGCGCTCCCATCCTCGACGGCCCGTTGTCGGACGCAAGAACGAATGCCAGTCGGGCCGGCTGGAGCGACCGGCGGAAGTCATTCCGGCAAACCGGCGCCGGCAGAGGGCGCCCCCCGGCGAAATTTTTCCGTGGATTGCGCCCGATTTCCCGGCTTAACTGACGGCATGAATTTTGCCATACTTGGCGCCGGTGCCTGGGGAACCGCGTTTGCGCTCCACCTTTCCCGGCTCGGCCACACCGTCACCTTGGTGCCCCGGCGGTTCGAGCAGGCGCTGGCGCTTTCCTCCGTGAGGGAGAATGTTGACTACCTGCCTGGCATGGCGCTGCCGCCGAGCCTGCAAATCGGCCACGAATTGCGGCCGGTCCTGATGGAGGCGGAAGTGGTGCTGCTGGCCTGTCCATCCCAGGCGGTGCGGGAAACGTGTGGGCGTATCCGGGAAAATCTGGCGCTGGCCGCGCAACTGCAGCTGGTGGTAAGCCTCGCGAAGGGTCTCGAGGCCGGCACCCATTTGCGGCCGAGCGAGGTCATCACGGCGGTGCTGCCCGGCCTCGCCGCCGGCACCCTGACCGGCCCGAGCCATGCCGAGGAGGTCGCGCGCGGCCAGCCGGCGGCGATGGTATTGGCCGTGCGGGGAACGGACGAATTGCTCGCCGCGACCCAGACGGCCCTGAGCGGGCCAACGTTGCGCATCTATACGACCAACGACGTGATCGGGGCGGAGATTGGCGGGTGCCTGAAAAACGTCTACGCGATCGCCGCCGGCTGTTGTGACGGATTGCGCCTGGGCGACAATGCCCGGGCGGCGCTCCTCACCCGTGCCCTGGCCGAGATGGTGCGCGTGGGGGTGGCGCTGGGCGCTCGCGCGGAGACTTTCTATGGGCTGAGCGGATTTGGCGATCTGGTGGCGACCTGTCACGGACCCTGGAGTCGCAACCGGGAGTTTGGTCAGCGGCTTGGCGAGGGGCGGCCCGTGGCTGAACTGCTGGCAGGCCGCAAGACGGTCGTCGAAGGCTACCGCACGACCGAATCATTCGCCGGGCTTTGTGCCGAGCGCGGACTCGACGCCCCCATCCTTAGCGAAATGCGACGGGTTCTTTATGCGGGCACGCCGCCGGCCATTGCACTGGCGGCGTTGATGGGGCGGGAACTGAAACGAGAATGAAGCGGCCTGAATCCTTCCCCGCGACCAATCTGCTGCCAGCGGCCGTGCCTTGGGCCGAGATTTGCAGGTGACTCCGCAGGCGGACGAACAGCTCGCGCTGCAGCTGATTGAGCGTGCCGGAGTGCTGCTGGTGGCCTATGTCCTGGTGTTTTTGGACAACCGTCACCTGCCGAGCCGGGCCAGCCGTGCGGCAATGAAACTGCTGTCGTGGATCGCGCTGCCGTTGATGGTGGGTTTCCTGGCGCTTTCAGCCATGTCAGCCATGTCGGGGGTCAGAATCTACCGCGGGTCGGCGGCCAGTCTTCGCCTCCAATATGATCAAAATATGGAGGCATTGCGGCTCGCGGACAGCCGCCTGCCCAAGCTCACGCCGCAACAGGCCGCAGTCGTCCTCAGCGAACTCGATCCGACTTCCCGGACGAAGCTCGGCAGTTATTCGGCCGAAAAAATAACCACGGAAATCTCGCGTCTGATACCCATCCGGCGCAAGGAGGCCGACATCCAGCTGGATCAAAATCTCAGCCGGTTGCTGCGCGAACAGACCATCGTGAGCGGCAAATATTTTTTTGGCGGCATCATGGTGGCGATGATCTTGCTGCTGGTTTTTGAAAACACCCGGCCGGCGAGGCTGGAGCGGATTTTTGCCAAATCCGGCTCGCCGAACCTGAAGCTGGAGGATCAGGTCGCGCACAGTGTCGGCCAGGCCTACAAGTCGATGGAGCGGCTCGGCGACCTGCTCCTGCCCGATCTCTCAAGCTACCGCTGGTATCGCGCGCTCATGCGCAAGCTGCGGCGGGACAAAAAGTAACTGCGGCCCGGGCGGATCAGCCGGCGGTTTTGGCCCGCTGTGCCGTGATGATCGTCACGGCGACCACGATGACGGCTGCTGCGCTGACGGTTCGCGCGGAGATCGGTTCCCCCTGGATCAGCCAGCCGAGCCATACCGCCACCACCGGATTGACCCACGCATAAGTTGAGACGAGCGCCGGCGTGCTGTGGCGCAGCAGCCAGACACACGTCGAGAAGCCAACCAGGGACCCAATGAGAACGAGATACCCGAA
>CAIXIZ010000296.1 GCA_903919625.1 uncultured Verrucomicrobiota bacterium | reverse complement strand
GGTTTTTGATCTACAACAACTATGGGGCGCGGTTCGCCCGCAGCTTCACGCCCATCGAGGAAGGCGGCCAGCATTTTCTCACGTTTCAGGCCGAGCCGCTGGAGGACCCGCTCAACCGGGCCACCAAGCGTGCCCTTGACATCGCGGTCTCCCTGCCGGTCGTCCTCCTTCTCCTCCCGGTGCTGGGCCTGATCATCTGGCTGGTGCAACGCTTCCAGGCTCCGGGTCCGTTGTTTTTTGTCCGGCCGCGCGGCGGTCAAAACCGGCGGGAATTTAAGATGTTCAAATTCCGCTCCATGTACCTCGCCGGAAGAAGCGCGGCCCAGGAGGCCAGACAGGCCACCGCCGGTGATGCCCGGGTTTATCCCTTCGGGCGGTTTTTGCGCCGCGCCAGCCTCGACGAAATCCCGCAGTTTCTCAATGTGCTGCTGGGCGACATGAGTGTCGTCGGCCCGCGGCCGCACCTGCCGGAACACGACGACGAGTTCAGCCGCATCGCCCGGGCCTACCGCAGCCGGGCGCTCGTCAAGCCAGGGATCACCGGGCTCGCCCAGGTGCGCGGCTATCGCGGTGAAATTACCGACTCGGACAAGCTGCACCGCCGCGTCTATTGGGATCTTTACTATGTGACGCACTGGTCGCTCCTGTTGGATGTCCAGCTCATTGTGCGCACGGCCTGGCTGGTGCCCTTTCCCAACGAGGCCGCCTATTAGACCGCCCAGGCCGCTCGCGGCGGCAACAGCGCAGTTGCCTGACTGCGTCCGACCCTTTTATTGCTGCCAGAAATGACGCCTGCCCGCACCAGCACCCTGCCGCAAACGACGGCCCGCCCCGAGACCGCCTTGGGCGGGGTCTGGCGGGTTGTGGTGCTCAATGATCCCGTCAACCTCATGTCCTATGTCGTGGTTGTTTTTCAGAAAGTGCTGGGATTTGACGAGGCCACGGCACGCCGCCACATGCTGGAAGTCCACGAACAGGGACGTTCCGTCGTGTGGCAAGGGCTGCGGGAACGGGCCGAACATCAGGCTTTTGTCCTGCAACAATGGCACCTCACCACGATTCTGGAGCCCGATGAAACGCATTGAAGTGACCCTCAGCCTGCCTGCCATCGTGCCGTTGCTTGACGTGATCAAGCAGATGGCCGACACGCTGGGCAGCTCCCTGGCCGCCCCGCTCCGGCTCGACGACCTCGAGGCCGAGTTTCACACCGCCTGGCAGTCCGATCTGCTGACCGCCCAAAACGCCGATGTGCGCGCCCTGCTGGCGCTGTTTGACCAGGAGTTTTTCACCGCCCATACCGTCACCCTTGACGAGGGGAATGCCGAGCCGGTCCTGCGCGCCTGCTCCGCCCTGCGCCTGCGCCTACGCACCGAGGTGCTCCCGGCCCTGCCCGACGAGGCTTTGGAAAGCGGCGCCGTCGATCTCCTGCCCCTGGCCGAACCCGTGCGGCGGGCCTTCCTCGCCTATGTCTTTCTCGCCACTTTGCAGGATTTGATCCTCAGCCATCTCGGTTCGACGATCCTTGGCGGCGACCACCCTTGATTCGCAGCACTGAAGCCCGCCACCCAGGCCGTCGGCCTGGGTCTTCAAACCGATGGGCTCAGGCCGGCGCACCGCCGGTCGGGCATGGAAGCCGGACCGGAATGCCTTTGGCTGCCAGGAACTCTTTCACCTGGCCGACCGTCAGTGTGCCGAAGTGAAACAGGCTCGCCGCCAGCACCGCGCTGGCCTGGCCCTGGTCCAGCACATCCGAAAAATGTTCCAGCCTGCCCGCGCCGCCGCTGGCAATCACCGGGACGGTCACGGCGTCGCTCACGGCGCGGGTCAGGGCACAGTCGTAGCCGGACTGGGTGCCGTCGGCATCCATGCTGGTGAGCAGGATTTCGCCGACGCCCAGCTCGACGGCCTGGCGGGCCCACCCAACCGCGTCAAGGCCGGTGGGATTTCGGCCGCCATGGGTAAACACCCGCCAGGCTTTTCCCTCCGGCTCGCGTTTCGCGTCGATGGCGAGCACGATGCACTGTGCCCCGAACCGGTCGGAAGCGGCGCGAAGCAACCCGGGGGTCTGGATCGCGGCCGTGTTGAGCGAGACCTTGTCGGCCCCGCTTTTGAGCATGGCCTCGATGTCGGCCACCGTGCGCAGGCCGCCGCCGACGGTCAGCGGCATAAAACAGCGCTCCGCCGTGGCGGCGACGACCTCATGCATGATTTTTCGGCCGTCGCTGGACGCGGTGATATCGAGAAAAATGAGCTCGTCTGCCCCCTGCGCATCATAGGCGGCCGCCGACTCCACCGGATCGCCCGCGTCGCGCAGCGCCTGGAAACGCACGCCCTTGACCACCCGGCCGGCGGTCACGTCGAGACAGGGGATGATGCGGCGGCTCAACATGTTGACCGTTAAAGTGGCAATTTCACGCCGGCCCGGAACCGGGTGATACGTGGGCCAAAAATCTCAGGGCTTTCATTCGGCCGTGTGGGCGAGGTCAGGGTCGAAGGTCACCGCCAGATGGTAGATCTGGCCGGGGCGCATGATGAGCGGATGATCGCGGACCAGGTGCTGAAGGTAGTGAATCTTGCCGTAATTGGTCCGGTAGGTGGGATCGGCGCTGACAACCTCGGTTTCCTTCCAGGTGGCCTGGAAATCATCCTTGGCCACGCTGCAGCGATGTCCCTCGGGGCCGAGCGCAAGCGCGCCCGGGACATGGTACTTGGAATGGGGGGCCGCAATCACCAGGGTGAAGCGGAATTTTTCCAGGGTGACCTGCTGTCTGACGGTGTACGCAAATTCGCAGCTGATTTTTGAGCCGGAAAAATTCCATTGCACCTTCGCGGTGCCGAGACCTTTGATGATTTCCTCCTTGATGGTGATCAGCTCGGGCTGCTCGTAGCGAAAATAAAAGCTGTTGCGCAAACCCAGGCCGGTCACGCAGTTCTTGCCGTAAAAGGCCGGCAGCGTGACGTGCTCCACCCCGCCGACGTTGAACGTCAGTTCGGGCAGCATGACGGGCACATAGACATTGTTGGGCCAGTCAAACACGCCGGGACAGTGCGGGAAGGGCAGCGAATCGCTGGTGAGCCGGGTGCCGGAACTGATGAGCGGAATCTGGGCATGCAGGCCGCTGGCGGCATCGCGATAGAGGAACAGCCCCTGCTCCTTTCGGTTGGACTTGTCAAAGATGACAAAACGCCCGACCGTGCGGGCCGGCTCACTTTTCGGCTGCCCGGCGGGGATGGACACGGCCTTGGCGAGACGCGCCCACTGGCAGAGATAACGGGCCGCGTCAAAATTCGCCATCCGCGTGGTGTGGTGGGAATAGGCGGTGCGCTCCTCGTCGCGCAAATCGAGGAAACCATGCTCCTGATCGAGATAGGTCTGGTAGAAAAACACGAACAGCCGCCGCAGCACGTCGAAATACTTCGCCTTCTGGTCGTCGGCGATCCAGCCGTCGCGCAGCCCCTGCAGGATGAGGCTGACACAGTGCATCTGCCCATACGCCCCGGCGGCACGGCCAAACGCCCAGCCGAGGCCGTCGTCCCGCACGAGGTCGGGCATCATCCGGATGTATTTCTCCGCATAGGTGCGGAGCGTGGGCAGCTTGCGGTCGCGCACCCCGGCATTGGCGTGGAGCTGCAGGGCCGAGCGCGCAAAGACAAAGGCCATCAGGCCATAGAGGTTGAAATTGCCGCCAAAACCCTTGGTCGAATCGTCAAAAAAACCGGCCGAGCTGGTGGCGTTGATCCGCTCGCACATCCGCTCAATCAGCCGGGAGGTCTCGTCTTTTTTCGAGAGCCCAAAGCTGAATCGTGCGACCGCCTTGGCGATGTTGAACGTCTGCCAATGGGTGTCATAGTCACTGCGGTGCAACAGGGCCTTGTCGATCCGCTGCTGCGTTTCTTCGACCAGGCGTTCCCAAACCGGGTTGCGTTCCTTGGAGGGGCCGAAGCAAAGCAGGCCGAGCGAGGCATAGGCCAGGCCGTTTTCGGCGGCCGGCTCGGTAAACATCTGCGCGGTGAGGCAGCGCGCGGTGAGGTCGATGAGGTCGTGGCCCTTGAGCGAGGTTTCACCGGTGGCCCGGAAGTATTCACCCAGCGCATAGGCCACATGGCCGGGCTCATCGGAACGGGGCTGTTCCCCCGGAGCGGATAGGACGGTGCCGTCGGGCTGGATCGAATCCAGATTGTGGCCCAAAATTGAGCGGGCCATGTCGAGACATTGCTCGGAAAAACTGTGCATGCGGTGAAGGTGGGCGGGCGCTGACCACGCGTCAGGCGCAGGCAGGAAGGAACTTGTCCAACTTTCCGACGCACGGCGCAAGCGAGAAAATCGTCGAAGTCGAAAATAGACCGGGGGATGGACATGGACGAGGTCACGGGCGCAGTGTCACGTCAAACCGGCTTCCTGCAGTCCGTCTGCGTTGTCGACGGGAACTCCGCATTGGCCACCACCATGGCGGTCCGTCCTGCCGAGTCTTGCCAAACCGGGTGACGCACGATCCGTCCCGACACTCCCGCGCCCGACTGCGTCCTCCTCGCAGCCCGCTTCGGAAGCAGCGGAAATCTGCGGCAAAGGCTGTCCCGCCGTTGACGCACGTGATCAGGTCCGAAAGATCGCACCGAGCCTTTTCCCCAGCAGCAAACTGAGACCCCCGATGGCCACCCCGAGAAACACCATGGCCCAAACGCCCAGGGCGCTGGCCAGATACTTGCCATCACCGAGCAGGGCAAACAATTCCAATATTGCCTTGGTGATCGGATAATAGGCCTGTTTCTGTGCGAGAATGAGCGAGTCGCTCACTTCCAGCATGGCAAACGCAAAGGCCAGCAGCCCACCCGCGATCAGATTGGCGGTGATCAGTGGGAGCGTGATCCGGATGACCGACTTGAGCGGCGAACATCCCAGGCTTTGCGCGGCCTCCTCCAAGGTGATGCTGGTTTGCTGGAAACCTGCGACCGCCGCCCGCACCACATAGGGTAGCCGTCGCACGGCATAGGCCAGGATGAGCAACCCGGTGGGATTTTGCACCGGATGGAGGAAGGCAAAGGTCCGCCCATCCTGACTCATCGCCAGGTAGCCAAACGCCAGCACCAGCCCCGGAACCGCCAGCGGCAGCATCGTGAGAAAATCCAGCGCCTGCCGCCCGGCGATCTGTGACCGGACGATCACCCACGCAATGGCGACCCCCAGGCCGAGATCGATCACCGTCGCCGCAGTGGCAAATTTGAGGCTGTTGCCGATGGCCGGGACCGTGAGGTCGTTCCCCAAGGCGAGCCGGAAATTGTCGAGCGTCCAGGTGGCCGGCCATACGGTCCCATACCAGTCACGTGAAAACGCCACGAAGATGACTCCCAGATGGGGCAGCAGGGCGACGAACGTCACCCCCGCAAACAGCAGCGAGCATAGCCAGCCCCGCCCGGGCGGCAGCTCCCGGGGCGCCCCGCGGCCGGCCGCCTTTGCCATCATGGCATGCGCGTCGCGGCCAAACAGGCCCCGGCCCACGGCATAGAGCAGCACCGTGCTGGCGAGCAGCACCGTGACCAGCGCATAGGGGGCCGGACTGGCGCCAATATTTTTGAGCTCGCCGAAGATCTGCACGCTGGTCACGCGGCGGTAGTCAAACACCAGGGGCACGCCCAGCTCGGTGAACGCCCAGATGAACACCAGGGTGCCGCCCGCAAACAACCCCGGCCGGATCAGCGGCAGCGTCACGCGGCGGAACCGGCGCAGTCCGGTGCAGCCAAGATTTTGCGCCGCTTCGTCCAGGGCCGGGTCGAGGTTCGCGAGTGCGGCGGTGGCATTGAGATAAATGACGGGATATAGCGAGAGCGCCTCGACCAGTGCGACGCCCCAAAACTGGTTCGCGGCGAGCCAGTCAAACGTCCACCCGGCCGGCCGCAGGTGCAGGGTGACCAGCAGGGCATTGAGCGCGCCGTGCAGTCCGAATATCTGCCGCAGCCCGATCGCGCCGACAAATGGCGGCAGGATGATGGGCAGCAGCACCAGCGAACCGAGCCAGGCCTTCCCGGGATAGAGGTACCGGTCGCTGACCACGGCCAGGGGCAGCGCAATCAGCAGGGCCAGCGTGGTGGCCGCACCGGCGAGCAAAAACGAATTCACCAACCCTTCCCGGTAAAGCGGATCGGCGAGCACTGCGCCAAGATAGGCGAAGGTCAGGTGACCGCCCGCATCTAGGAAGCCGCCCTTGAGGATCTGGGCCACCGGCCAGAGCAAGAACACCGCCAAGAAGGCGGCGGTGGCGGCGAAGATGGCGCGGGCGAGATTGGGCGGCATCGCGGGTGCAGGGTGTGCCTCCGGCACAGACCGCGGCAAGGCCGAATTGCTTTCCGCTGCTTAGCGTTTCCGCGCCTGCATCTGCCGGGTCAGGGCGGTGAAAAACGCGCCCTGGCCCGGAAGTTTTTTGAACTCGGCGATGGCCGCGGCCGATTCCGCCGCCGCGGCGGCACGGGCGGCGGCCAGGCCGTGCCGTTGCACAAAAGTCATTTTGCCCGCGCGGGCATCTTTGCCCGCGGTCTTGCCGAGGGTGGCGGTGTCAGCGGTCGCATCGAGTACGTCGTCGATGATCTGGAAGGCGAGCCCCAGATGCCGGCCGGCGGCGCGCAAACGGACAAGGTTTGCCTGGTTCGCC
>CAIXIZ010000295.1 GCA_903919625.1 uncultured Verrucomicrobiota bacterium | reverse complement strand
CGTATTTGCCGGACTTGAAGCCGGCGAGCGCCTCGATGCGCTGGTTCTGCGAACGGTTCGCGTGCAGGACGGCGACGGAGTGGTTGGCGACCTTGAGGCGGCGCGCAATTTTATCGGCGCCGTGCTTGGTGCGGGAAAACACCAGCACGCTGTCAAAGTCGGTCTTCGCGAGCAGGGCGACAAGGAGGTCGAATTTTTGCTCCAAGGCCACCGGGTAGAGGGCGTGTTTGACGGACTCATTGACGGAGCGGTTGACCCCGCATTCGACGCGGGTCGGGTGGCGCAGCGCAAAGGAGGCGACGGCGGCAATCTCCGGCGGCACGGTCGCGGAGAAGAACAGGGTCTGCCGCTCGCGCGGGCAGCGGCCGATGATGTCCTTCACGACGGGCAGAAAGCCCATGTCGAGCATCCGGTCCACCTCGTCGAGGACGAGAATGCTGATGTCGCGCAGGCTGATTTCGCCCGTTTTGAGAAAATCCATCAGGCGGCCGGGCGTCGCAACGATGATGTCCACGCCGCGCTTGAGCTCGGTGCGCTGGTGGCCGTAGCCCACGCCGCCAAAGATGGCGACGGTGCGGAGATCGGTGAAGCGGGCAAAATCGCGAAACGCCGTCTCGACCTGCGCGGCGAGCTCGCGCGTGGGCTCGAGCACCAGCACGCGGGCGCGGCCATGGGCGCCGAGGCGCGTCAGGATGGGCAGCGCGAACGCGGCCGTCTTGCCGGTGCCGGTTTGGGCGGAAGCGATCAGGTCGCCCCCGCTGAGGACGACGGGAATCGCCCGGAGCTGGATGGGGGTCGGATCCGTGTAGCCGGCGGCTTGGACGCCACGGAGCACAAGGTCGGAAAGTTTGAGAGCGTTAAAAGGCATAAGTCAGAACCGCCTGGAGGCGGTGAATAGAATCAGGAAAAAGAAAAAGGACGGAAGCCCCTGCAAAGGAGCTCCGTCCTTGAATTGAAACCAGGTGTTGAAAATGCAGGCTCAGTAACGGCCGCCGCCACCGCCACCACCATAGCCACCACCGCCGCCGCGACGCTCACCGCCGCCGCCACCAAAGCCGCCAGCCGGACGATCTTCCTTCGGGCGGGCCTCATTGACGGTCAGGATGCGGCCGCCGAGATCGGTGCCGTTGAGTTTCTCCGCCGCGGCCTTGCCCTCTTCGGGCGAGCCCATCGTGACGAAGGCGAAACCGCGCGGGCGGCCGGTCATTTTGTCCATGGCGACATAGACGTCGGTCACGGAGCCGAACGCGCCAAACGCGGCGCGGAGGTCGTCCTCGGTGGTCTTGAAGGACATGTTACCCACATACAACTTAGCACTCATTGATGATGATGTCGTCGATCCCCGTCTGCTGCCAGTCCGTTCCCGACTATCGGGTTTCAAATCATCCCGGGAGCTTCCTCCCACTGACGACCCACCAGTGCTGTCACCTAACGTATCTCTGACGATGAAAGGCCACTAGGGGCGAAACCGGCGGAAATGCAAGGCCATAATTTTCAGCCGGCTCCCGCCCGGACTTCCCTTCAGGCTGGCTGGACCGCCCGATCCTGCGTCGAGGCGATGGTATTTTTGGGACCCATCAGGATGAGCCGGGCGCGGTGGCCGGCAATTTCGGCCTCAGCCAGGCGGCAGTAAGCGAGCACAATGATGAGATCGCCCGGGGTGACGAGCCGCGCGGCCGCGCCGTTGACCTGAAACTCGCCCGTCCCGCCATAAATCACATAGGTCGTGAAACGGACCGTGTTGGTGATATCGAGCACATCCACCTGTTCATATTCCAGCAGCCCGGCGGCGCGACAGATGGCACGGTCAATGGTGATCGAACCCTCGTAATCAGGGTCGGCGGCCGTGATGACGGCGCGGTGAATTTTGCATTTGAGAAAGGTGCGGAACACGGTGGAAAGGGCGGCGAGGCTGGCGGGCGCGGCGGGCCGGCGCAAGCGCGAGATGCAGGGGGAATCGGTCTTGTTGCCGGCAAGGCCAGCGACTCAACCTACACTGGCGGCCGGCCGGAAATAAATTTATCCAGCCACGCCGCCAGCGCGGGCAGGCCGGCCAATTGTTCCGGCCGAACCCGTCCCGGGACATAGGCGCGGAATGGACGGGCCACGCCGGCGGCCAGTCCAGCCACGTCATTCTGAATGGCCGCGTCCACCGTCCCGGTGGCAAAAAGCCGGGCGACCGCGGCAGCCCGGTCCGCGGCAGATGCTCCGGCGGTGAGCTTGAAGCCGATGACCAGCGGCACGGCACGGCGGCGGGCGAAGGACTTGATCTGCGACAGCAGCTTGGGCGTCGGCACGAGCCGGAGCGTGAGGCTGCGGCGGCGGGAGGAAAGTTTCCCCCGGGCGATATGGGCAAGCGCATAGTCGGCCACGGCGGCGCAGTGAATGACCGCATCGTACCCGCCGGAGGCAACCCGCCGCCTGAGTTGCGCCTGCAAGTCGGCGGTTGAGGAAAAAGTGGCCGTCTGGCTTACGGCAGCCGGCCTGACCGCCCCGGTGCCGGCGAGGAGAGTGATGGCGTGACCGCGGATGGCCAGGGCGTCGGCCAAGGCCGCGCCGGTCGTCCCGGTGCTGAGGTTGGACAGGTAGCGCACCTCGTCGATCGGTTCACGGGTCGCCCCGGAAGTGATGAGAATTTTCACGACGGAAGCCGGGATTGAAATGTTGGCCGGGCCATGGCGGATTCGGTTCGGCCCCGGGCTGGCTTTAACACCGGCATAAGGATGTCATCCCGTCAGGCAATTTTCGGCCCAAGCGCCAGCAGCACCTCGGTCACGATCTGCTCGGGCTCGATCAGCCGGCCCTCGCCCTGTTCGCCGCAGGCCAAGGCGCCGGTGCCCGGCTGAAGCACCCGCACATTCATTGCGCCGAGCCGCGCCAGGGAGGCCTGGGTGGCCGGATGCGCCAGCATGGCCTGGTTCATCGCAGGCGCCACCCACCAAGGCTTGTGCTTGAGTTCCCAGGCGAGAAATAACGTGCCGACCGGATCATCCGCCAGGCCGGCGGCCAGGCGGTTCAGGGTGTTGGCGGTGGCGGGACAGACGAGCGCGAGGTCGGCCCAGCGGGCCAGATTGATGTGGTCCATGGCGCGGCCTTCCGTCCAGACATCGCTGAACACCGGCGCGCCGGTCAGCCCCTCCAGGGTGGCTGCGCCGACGAAGCGCAATGCCGCCGGAGTGACGACGGTCCGCACCTCGATGCCGGCCTGCACCAGACGCGAGATGGCGTGGCAGGCCTTGTAGCAGGCGATGGAGCCGCTCAGCAAAAAGAGCAGCCGGGGTTTGCGCGCCGCAGCCATGGACTCAGTAGCTTTCCTTTTTTCCCGGGTACTTGCCCTTGGCGACGGCCTCGGCATATGCGGCCAGCCCATCGGCGACCACCGTCGCGCCGTCGGCAAAGCGCCGCATGAAGCGGGTGTTGAAATGCGGATTAAGGCCCAGCAAATCGTGAAACACCAGCACCTGTCCGTCCGTGTCCGCACCCGCGCCGATGCCAATGGTCGGGATGCCCACGGCCGCCGTAATCTCCCGCGCCACCTCCGGCGGCATGCATTCCAACACCAGCCCAAAACAGCCGGCGGCCTCGGCCGCGTGCGCCTGGCGGACGAGATCGGTGGCCGCGGCTTCATTTTTCCCCTGCACCCGGTAGCCGCCGAGCGCGTGAATCGACTGGGGCGTGAGGCCGATATGGCCGAGCACCGGCACTCCTGACTGCACGAGATGGGCGAGCACGTCCTCATGGCCGTCCACCCCTTCAATTTTCACGGCGTTCGCGCCGACGCGCAAAAGTTCGGCGGCGCAATCCACGGCATACCCCACGCCCCGCCGCGCGGCAAGAAAGGGAAAATCGGCGATCACCAGCTTGCCGCCTGCGCCTCGCGCCACGGCGCGGGTGTGGCGGGCCATGATCTCCGTCGTGGCGGCAAACGTCAGCGGATCGCCATCGAGCACGACGGTGAGGCTGTCACCCACCAGGATGCAGTCCACCGGCGACGTGGCAAGGAAGCGGGCCTCCCAATGGGTGTAGGCCGAGACCATGCTGATTTTGGCCCCGGCCGGCTTGCGGGCCTTGAACTCGAGGATGGATTTCATTGCGGCCCGCCAGCCTTTCACATTTGCGCGCAAAAGCCAACCGTGTTTCCAGGGCCGCCTTTGCCCGCTCCAGGCCGGCTGGGCCGGGCCGGCCGGCGCTTTTCCTTTTGACAGCCCGTTGCCCGGGGCATGAGCGTTGGCCCATGCGACGCGTCGCATCTCTGCTGGCCATGTGGTTCGCGGGTGCCTTGGGCAGCCGCGCCCAGTCCGTTGCGCCAATCTCGTATGCCGAGTCCTCGGCCGGCAGCACCGGACTGTTCACCTATTTTGACACCACGCCCCCTTCAAAACTGACCGACGGGGTGCTGGGCGTTGATGCGTGGCAAACCGACCTGGGCAATGGAGCTGCCGATGAGTGGGTGGCTTGGACGACCGATTCCGCCCTGACGTTCACTTTCACAGGCAGCCCGACCGTCCATGAAGTGCAGATTGGGTTTAACCGGGACGATTTGGGCGACAATGTGGTCCTGCCTGGCAGCGTCATGATCAACGGCACGAATTTTACAATCGCGCCAGATGCGGTGCCCGAACAGACCCGCGCGTTTCTCAACTTCGACGGGACTTGGACCGGCAACACCCTGGAAGTGGATCTCACCAACGTCGGCGGCTATATTTTTGTCGATGAGGTGCGGTTCTCCGAAACGGTCTCGGCCATCCCGGAGCCGGCGGCTGGCGCCGCCCTGCTCGGGCTGGCCATGCTCGGCATCGGGTGGCGGCGCCGGCGCAGTCTCCGGGAGGGATAGCCGGGCCGGCCGGCACGCCGGCATTGCTTTCCCCGGCCACAGCCATTCTCGTGGTGGGTTTCCATGGCGCTTTTCAGCTTGCTTGATGTTTCCCACGCCTTCGGTGGCCCGCCCGTGCTTGACCATGTCAATTTTCAGGTCGATGCCGGCGAACGCGTCTGCCTGCTCGGGCGCAACGGGGCCGGCAAGTCCACGCTGATGAAGCTCATCGTCGGCGAGGTGAAATCCGACACCGGCCAGGTGTTCCGCCAGCCGGGCGCCCATTTTGCGCGCCTGGTGCAGGAAGTGCCGGCCGATCTGCGGGGCAACGTCCATGACCTCGTCGCCGCCGGCCTTCGCTCCGCCGATTCCCATGAGGAGGACTGGCAGCGCGATGTGCGGCTGGAGGACCTGCTCAGCCAGACGGGCCTCGATCCGCAGGCGGAGTTTTCCACCCTCTCCGGCGGGCTGAAACGCCGGGTGCTGCTCGCCCGCGCCCTCGCCAGCCAGCCCGATCTGCTGCTGCTCGACGAGCCGACCAACCATCTGGACCTGGCGGCGATCCTCTGGCTCGAGGAATTTCTGCTCGCCCAGAAAATCGGCCTCTTCTTTGTCACCCATGACCGGGCTTTTTTGAAAAAGCTCGCCACCCGGATCGTCGAGCTCGACCGCGGCGTCATCACCAACTGGGACTGCGACTATGACACTTTCCTGTTACGCCGCCAGGAACGCCTGGAGGCCGAGGAACGCCGCCGGGAGCTGGCCGACAAGAAACTCGCGCAGGAGGAGGAGTGGGCGCGCCGCAAACCTTCGGCGCAGCGCAAGCGTGCCGGAGCCCGCCTCGAACAGCTCGCCGCCCTGCGGGCGGAGCGTCGCGCCCGCCGCGCCAAGGTGGGCAATGTCACCCTCCGCCTGGGCGATGCCACCCCCAGCGGGGTCAAGGTGGTGGACGTGGAAAACATGTCCTTCGCCTATCCCGACGGCCGTGTGCTGGTGCGTGACCTCACCACCACCATCATCCGGGGTGACAAGATCGGCCTCATCGGTCCCAACGGCGCGGGCAAGACCACCTTGATCAAGCTCCTGCTCGGCCAGCTCGCCCCCACCGGCGGGGTCATCAAACACGGCACGAACCTGGAGGTCGTGTACTACGACCAGCTCCGTGCGCAAATCGAGGACAACCGCACCGTCGCCGACAACATCGCCAACGGCAACACGCACATCACCGTGGACGGCCGCACACGGCACGTCATCAGCTATCTGCAGGATTTTCTTTTCACCCCCGACCGGGCCCGCACCCCGGCGCGCGTGCTCTCCGGCGGCGAACGCAACCGGCTCCTGCTCGCCCGCCTGTTCACCAAACCCGCCAATGTGCTCGTCCTCGATGAGCCGACCAACGACCTCGACATCGAGACGCTCGACCTGCTGGAGGATTTGCTCGTGGAGTTTCCCGGCACCGTGCTGCTGGTCAGCCATGACCGCGAATTTCTCGACGAAGTGGTGACGAGCTCGCTGGTGTTTGAGGGCGACGGCCAGATCGGTGACTTTGTCGGCGGCTACAGCGACTGGCTGGCGGAGAAGAAAAAGCAGACGGGAAGCCCGAGTGCGTTGATGCCCACGCGTCCAGAGCGTCCTGAGGCCAGGCCGCTCCAGCAGCAGAAGCCCGCCGCGAAGGCCCGCAAACTCACCAACAAGGAGCAGCGCGAACTCGAAACGCTGCCGGCCCTGATCGAAAAACTGGAGACCGAGCAAACGCAGCTCACGGCGAAGCTCGCCGATCCGGCGTTCTACAAATCCGAGGCGGCCAAGTTCGCGGAAGTGAAGGCGCGGCTCGACACCATCGAGGCGGAGCACGCGAAGTCCTTTGCCCGCTGGGAGGAGTTGGAGGCGGCCCGTTCCGCCCAGAAATGACCGCCGGCGACCAACCGGGCGGGTCGAATTTTGGTGCGAGCCGCCCACGCTGGATGTCGAGGGGCGGAATCCCTCGCCGGTGTGAGCGCCCTTTCCCCCTGAGGACGTTGGGCTCGAGGACTCAGGCGAGCGTCACGGGCTTTAATCCCAAAGCTGCCGCCGCCTTGATCTGATGGGCGTCGTGCGTGTGAATTTCAGAAAAATTATGGTGAATCGCGGTGACAAGTTGCAGGCAGTCGGCCGTACGGAGGAATACGTCGGCAGGCAGCGAGATGTAAGTCTGCGCCGCCTGTCCGGCGATCACGCCATCGAGCGGCGCCCACGACCAATACCCGCCGAGGTCGTCCTTGTTGAACTGGCGTACGGCCGCCTGAAACTCGTTTCGCGCCCATTTTTGCTCCCGCAGCCGCCGGTGGAAAACGCCCATCAGCTCGGCCCGCGCCAGTTCGGACATCATCACCCGGTCTTCCGCATCGAGCCGCGTCCGCACGGCGGCGGATTCTTTCTCAGGGACATAATACTTCGCCAGCGTGGACGTGTCGCAGAACAGCATGGTCAGCGGCCGCCGCGCATGACGTCGAGGTCGGCGAGAACATCACGGCCCGGCTTTTTCGCCAGCAACGCGGCATAGGCCGGCAGCAAGGTCCGCTGCCGGGCGCGGACCGGCAGGTTCGCACCCGCCAGCACGGCAACCAGCCGGCCCCGGTCGGTGACGGGCAATGGGGTCTTGGACTGGCCGGCGCGGCGAACCCACTCGCCGGTCTTGGCGTGGAGCTGCTTGATGGAGATGGCTGCGGTGGGTGGCATAGGTGTAACAGAGACACTTTTCATCGGTCTGTCCAGCCGGCAACTGCGGCGCATCCGCTCGGGCCGCCGTCCACGTTGCTCAGTGGCCGCCGGCTTTTTCAATCGCCAGCTGCGGGCGCGTCGGCTCGGGCCAGTCAATGTGGAAGAACTTTCCCCGGGGCTGGTCCGTGCGCTCGTAGGTGTGCGCGCCGAAGAAGTCGCGCTGGGCCTGCAGCAGGTTCGCCGGCAGGCGGGCCGAGCGGTAGCTGTCGTAGTAGGCGAGGGCGCTCGCAAACGTCGGCGCGGGCACGCCGCACTCGGCCGCGAGGGCGATGACCTTGCGCCAGTTGGCCTGCGCCTTTTGCACCGTCTTGTTGAAATAGGGGTCGAGCAGCAAGTTCGCGAGGCCGGGATTGCGCGCGTAGGCCTCGGTGATCTTCTGGAGGAACGCGGCGCGGATGATGCAGCCGCCGCGGAAAATCTGCGCGATCTCGCCGAAGCTGAGCTTCCACTTGTATTCCTTCTGCGCCTCGCGCATGAGCTGGAAGCCCTGCGCGTAGGAGCAGATTTTCGAGCAGTAGAGCGCATCGTGGATAGCGGCGATGAGCGCCTTTTTTGAGCCGCGGTATTTTTTCGCGGGGCCTTTCAGGATTTTCGAGGCGGCGACGCGCTCCTCCTTGACGGCGGAGATGCAGCGAGCGAACACGGCCTCGGCGACGGTCGGCGCGGGCACCCCCATGTCGAGCGCGTTGGTCGAGGTCCATTTGCCGGTGCCCTTCTGGCCGGCGGTGTCCAGCACCACGTCCACGAAGGGTTTCTTCGTGACGGGATCCTTCTGCTTCAGGATGTCGGCCGTGATCTCGATGAGGAAGCTGTCCAGCTTGCCGGTGTTCCACTCGGAGAAAATCGCGCCCATCTCGGCCGGCTTGAGGCCGAGCAGGCCACGCATGAGAGCATAGGCCTCGCAGATCATCT
>CAIXIZ010000294.1 GCA_903919625.1 uncultured Verrucomicrobiota bacterium | reverse complement strand
GCAAGACGTGCTTGATCAGCCAGATGGTCAAAAACACCCAGGGCACTGCGGTCAAGCGCCTTGCGCGATGCGGCAGCGGCAGGCACAGGATCATCAACAAGGCCGAGGGCGGCGTGTAGATCACCAGCAGCAGCATGAAGAACAGGGAGCGCAGGAAGACCATCGTCACGCGGTGATATGCGCGGCGACCGCCGCGAGATCGGGGAAGACCATGGTCGAAGGCGGCAGTTGATAAGTTCGGCGCCAAGATGCTATGCGTTAGGCTGCAGAGCATGCATCCGGATTACGGCAGTCCGTCATGGCGACCCAGGCGAGCACCATCACGTATCTTTCCCTGCCGGGCCAGGCCTACGAAAACGGCATCGCGTTCATCCAAAATTATTTTGGCCTGCCGCTCGCGCTGATCGTCGTCTGCGCGGTGTTTCTGCCCATCTATCGCAAACTGGGCGTATATACGGCTTACGAATACCTCGGGCAGCGCTTTGACCAAAAAACCCGCCTGCTCGGAGCTGGCATCTTTCTCGTCCAGCGCGGCCTGCAGGCCGGCATCACCATCTATGCCCCGGCCATCATCCTCGCCACCGTCCTGGGCTGGCGGCTCGATCTCACGATCATCTTTACCGGCCTGATTGCGATCATCTATACGGTGACGGGCGGCAGTGCGGCGGTAAACCTGACCCAGAAATGGCAGATGGCGGTGATCTTTGGCGGGATGTTGCTCGCATTTATTGTGCTGCTGGTCCGGCTTCCGTCTGATGCGGCCCACATCGCCGGCGCGTTGGGCAAATTGCACGGAGTGGACTACACTCCGGATTTGAAGCTCCGCTACACCCTCTGGAGCGGCATCCTGGGCGGCTTTTTTCTGTCATTGTCCTACTTTGGCACCGACCAGACACAGGTGCAGCGTTACATCGGCGGCGCCGCGTTGCGCGAAGGCCGGCTCGGCCTGATGTTCAACGCGCTGTTCAAGATTCCCATGCAATTTTGCATCGTGATGCTCGGGGCACTGCTCTTCGTCTTTTATCAGTTCCAGCCCGACACGCCCGTGGTCTTCAATCAGACGGCCTGGCAGCATCAGGTGACCGGGCCGAACGGAACGGCCTTCCGCGCCCTCGAGGCCCGTCAGGTCACCCTCCATGCCGATCAGCAGACGAAGATTCGCGCCTGGGTGACCGCCCGCGAAAGTGGCAACGCCGAGGCCGAGGCCGGCGCCCGCACCGCCATGCTGGCGGCGCAAAAGGCCTCCGACCTGTTGCGGAAGGACGCCATCGATGCCCTGCAGGCCGCGGATCCGACCGCCAAGCAGACCAAGGACTCGGACTATGTTTTCATCACTTTCATCCTCACCCAGCTTCCCCATGGGGCCATCGGCCTGCTCCTCGCGGTGATGATTGCATCGGCACTTTGCTCCAAGGCCGGTGAGCTCAATGCCCTGGGCACCACGACCACCATCGATCTCTGGCGGTATTTCCGGCCCCTGGCTGCGCACGACGAGGCCCGGAACGTCCGCAATGTCAAATGGTGCACCGCCGTATGGGGCCTGTTCGCCATTGGCTTCGCCCTGTTTGTCAGTTTCACCGAAAACCTGATCGAAGGGCTCAACATCGTGGCCTCGATTTTCTACCCTGCGCTGCTGGGGGTTTTCATCGTCGCTTTCTTCCTGAAAAAGGTCGGAGGCTCGGCCGTGTTCTGGGGGGCGATCGCCGCGCAGACGGTCGTGTTGGCGATCTTCGCGTTTGGCAAAATCTATCCCGACCGTGAAATCG
>CAIXIZ010000293.1 GCA_903919625.1 uncultured Verrucomicrobiota bacterium | reverse complement strand
GCCAATCTTGCCACGGGCGAAACGCTGACCGACACCTCGCAATATGAAGCCCAGGCGGACTGGCTCAAAACCGCAGGAGAATTTGATGCTGAACTCAAGAGCATAGCCGTGCGCGGCACCATTTATTCGGGCGTTAAGTTCAATTTCCCCAAGGGCAACGCCCCAGATGATCCACCGGCACCGGGAAATACCTGAACGGGCCGCCCAGCCGGGGCCGAACCAGCCGGAGGCGCGTCAGGTTTTCTTCTTCCGTCCGCCGTTGCGCTCGATGTTGAGGTAGGTTTTGGCGCGCATCTGGGTCTCATAGAACTCCAGCAAACGCATCCCCTCGCGGGGTTTCACGAGGTCTTTTTTGGTCGCATGGTCGATCTGCTGCTTCATGCGCCGGCAAAGCTCCTCCCACTGGTATTGCACGCCCTCGATCACATCGGCCATGAGGCTGCCGGGGATCGTTTCCTCGACATAGAAGCCGTTGGGCTCGTCGTCCTCCAGGAAAACGTGCACCTCGTTGACCCGGCCAAAGAGATTGTGGAGGTCACCCATGATGTCCTGATAGGCGCCCGTCAGGAATATGCCCAGGTAGTAGGGCTTGTTGTTCAGCGGGTGGAGGGTGATGTAATCCTTCACATCCTGCAGATCGATGAACGAGGAGATCTTGCCGTCGGAGTCACAGGTGATGTCCGCCAGGGTGGCATTGATGGTCGGCCTCTCCCGGAGGCGGTGCAGCGGGGCAATGGGAAACAGCTGCTTGAGCGCCCAGTGGTCGAGAAGCGACTGGAAGACGGAAAAGTTGCCGACGTACTGGTCGGCCAGAAGTTTTTTCAGGTCGCGGAGCTCCTCCGGAACGTAGCCGGTGCGGTCCGTCTCGCGTCCGATTTCCTCACAGATCTGCCAAAATATCTGCTCGGCCGCGGCGCGGTTCTCCAGGTCGAGGTAGCCGAGGTTGAACAGGGAAAACGCCTCCTCCTTTTTCTGCACCGCGTCATGATACCGCTCCAGCCGGCCGAGCTTGGGCTTGTTTTTCAGCATGGTCTCCAGATCGGTGACCACCTTGTGCTTCTCCCGCGGGCGGTGCTGCTGGCCCAGCGACTCGCGCTTGTTGATGCGCTCGAAGACCTCGACCACGAGCATCGAATGCGGGGCGACGACCGCCCGGCCGGACTCGCTGACAATGTCGGGCACCGGTACGCCCGCGCTGACACAGATCTCCTTGATGTTATGGACGACATCGCGGGCGTACTCGTCCATGGAGTAGTTGGTCGACGATTCGAAATTGGTGCGCGAGCCGTCGTAATCGATGCCAAGGCCGCCGCCGACATCCAGGTAGCCCATGGGGAAGCCCATCTGGGCCAGCTGGCAGTAAAACCGGGCGGCCTCGACCACGGCGTTCTTGATCGTCAGGATGTTGGGCACCTGCGAGCCGATGTGAAAATGCACGAGACGCAGCGCCGACTTGAGACGGGCATGCCGGAGCTTCTCGACGGCGAACAGGATTTCGGCGGTGTTGAGACCAAACTTGGCGTTGTCCCCGGTGGAGGTGGCCCATTTGCCTTCGCCGCGGGTCTGCAGCTTGGCCCGCAGCCCGATCAGCGGCTTCACCCCGGTCTCCTCCGCGAGGCGGATGATCTCATCGAGCTCGGAGAGCTGCTCGACGACCAGGACGATTTTCTTGCCGAGCTTGCGGCCCAGGAGCGCCAGCCGGATATAGTCGTGGTCCTTGTAGCCGTTGCAGATGATGAGCCGCTGGCCGCCCTCATGCATGGCGAGGGCGATCATGAGCTCCGGCTTCGAACCGGCCTCCAGGCCATAATGATAATCTTTCCCGGAAGCGATGACCTCCTCCACGACCTCGCGGAGCTGGTTGACCTTGATGGGGAACACCCCGCGGTAGCCCCCCTTGTAGCCCTCCTCCTTGATGGCCTTGAGAAACACCTCGTTGAGCTGCACCACCCGGTGCCGGAGCAAATCCTGAAACCGGATGACCAGCGGAGCCTTCAGGCCCATCCCGGTCGCCTCGTGCACCACGTCCATCAGGCGGATGGCACGGCCATCGGCCAGCGGCTGGACGTTGACGAAACCACCGGCGTCCACGCCGAAATGCCCTGCACCCCAGCGCTTGAAACCATAGAGGTCTTCAGACTGGGCGGCGGACCAGGAGGAGGCAGATTTGTTTTTCAAAGCGGGAGGCTGACGGCAGGGACGGCTTGGGTTAAGGCTTGCGTTGACCGGGGGGGCTTGGGTTGAGTGCCTGTTTCTTTTTTCAAAACCCTCAACACGCAATCCCGAATATGGCCCATTCTGCCGCCAGCCTTTTTCTCGCCCAAGCCGCCGCTCCCGCCGCCGCCGCGCCCGCCGGTGGCGGAACCATTGGCCTGCTGTTCCCGCTGCTGATCGCCGCGTCCTTCTATTTTCTTTTTTTTGCGCCCCAGATGAAGAAGCAAAAGGAGCAGACGAAAATGCTCGCCGCCCTCCAGACGGGAGATGAGATCGTCACCACCGGCGGCATCTACGGCGTCATCACCAACGTGAAGGACGACCGTTTTTCCCTCCGGATCGCCGATGGCACCAAAGTCGACCTCGCCAAGGGCTTTGTCCACTCGGTCGTCCGCAAGGCCGGGGCCGATTCGAAATAACCCCCGCCGGCGCCCCACCGCCCGGTGCCGCCGGCCTCCGCCGCGCCCGGCGGTCCGATCATTTAACCAACACCACCCATGTCCGAACTGTTCAAACGCAACACCTGGAAAATCGTCCTTACCCTTGCCCTGATGCTCTGGGCCGCCCTGGAGCTTTATCCGCTCAGTGACGCACCCGATTTCGGCGACTTTCTCCTCGCCCACGCCAGCCCGCGTGAACTCATCCTCACCCCGGCCCTGCCCGGCATCGCGCCCGCCGCCACCGCGACCGACCGGATCACCTTCGCCACCCTGCTCCAGCAGGCCCGCGACCGCGTCAAAGCCGACCCCAAGGCCACGCCCAATGTGACCGCCGCCCTGCGCCAGCTGGGCCATGAACACCAGATCGACCTTTCGCCGTTCTTTCCAAATCTCGACCTCGGTTCCACGCTCAAAAATATCGACAAGCGGAACAGCCTGCTGCTCGGTGAACTGCAGCGTCAGTCCAAGGGCCGCATCCAGTTTGGCCTCGATCTCGCCGGCGGCGTCGCCGTCACGCTGCAGGTGCAGGGCAAGGCCGGCGCGACCGGTGCGGCCAGCACGGAAACGCTGAACAAGGCCAAGGAGATCATCGGCAACCGCATTGACAGCCTGGGGGTCGCCGAACCGCTCATCCGCGAGGTCGGCGGCAACCGCATCGAGGTGCAGCTCGCCGGCGTCTCGATGAACGACAACCCCGACCTCATCGCCACGGTCATCAAGCCCGCCCGCCTCGAGTTCCGCCTCGTGCACAAAAATTTCCCCAATGCCCAGGCCCGCCCGCCCGCCGAGTTCGACGTGCCGCCCGGCTATGTGGTGTTTGAACACGAAGACGACAACGGCAATGGCCCCCCCACCTACTACATCGTCGAGGACCACCCCGCCATGACCGGGGAAAACATCGACCAGGCCTATGTGGTTTCCAACCAGCTCAACGGCTTTGAGGTGAGCCTCAAATTCAACTCCACAGGGGCCAGGGATTTCGCCGCCCTGACCACGAACAATGTCAATCGCGAGCTCGCGATCATCCTTGATGGCAAGCTCAACTCCGCGCCGGTCATCCGCGGCCCCATCACCGGCGGCAACGCCTCGATCAGCGGCCGGTTTGACCAGCGCGAGGCGTTTGAGCTGAAGAGCGTCCTCAACAACCCCCTCGATGCCGAATTGAAGGTGCTCGACCAGACGGCGGTCGGCCCCTCCCTGGCCCAGGACGCCATCGACAGCGGCCGTCGCGCCACCGGCATCGCGGTCGCGCTCGTGGCGGCGTTCATGTTCATCGTCTACACGACCGGCGGGATCATCGCGGTGCTCAGCCTGGTGGTGAACATTCTCATCATTCTCGGCGTGATGGCCAACCTCGGGGCCACCATGACCCTGCCCGGCCTCGCCGGCATCGTCCTCACCATCGGCATGGCCGTGGACGCCAACATCCTGATTTTTGAGCGCATGCGGGAGGAACTGGCGGTGGGCAAATCTCTCGCCACCTCCAACCAGAGCGGCTTTCTCAAGGCCCTCACCACCATCCTGGACGCCCACTTGGTGCAGCTCATCATCTGCGCCGTGATGATCAAGTTCGGCACCGGCCCGATCAAGGGCTTCGGCGTCACCCTCGCCATCGGCGTGCTCGCAACGTTGTTTTCGGTGCTGATCACCGGCCATTTGCTGATGGAGCTGGCCATCGAGTCCGGCCTGATCAAAAAAATCCTCATGCGGCCGCTGCTCAAGGACGCCCGCCTCGACTTCGTCCGCTACGGCAAGCCCGCCTTCATCGCCTCCGGCCTGCTGGTCGTGATCGGCCTGGTCTATGTGCTTTCCCAGGGCAGCGCCATTTTCGGCCGGGATTTCAAAGGGGGCGACGAGCTCACCCTGACCTTTGCCCGACCGCCGGCCGCGGCCGAAATCCGGGACGCGGCCCGGGTGGCCGGCATCACGGATCTCGGGGTCACCACGGCCAGCCCGATGGGCGGCGGCAAGGAGACCCTCAAAATCGACATGCCCGAAGGCAAGGCCGAGACGGTGCTCGCCGCGATCCGGAAAGCCTTCCCGGCCGCCGGCCTGGATGAAAAAAGCATCAGCCCGAGCCAGATCGGCAAGACCATCGGCTCGGAAATCCTCTGGAATGCGGTCGAGGCCGTCGGCATCTCGATGGCCGTCATTCTGCTCTATATTGCGTTCCGATTTGAGTTTGGGTTTGGGATCGGCGCCATGGTCTCGACCCTGCACGACATCCTGATGACGATCGGGGTCTTTGTGCTCACCGGGCACCAGTTCAACGCCCCGATGGTCGCGGCCATCCTCTGTATCGCCGGCTATTCCATCAACGAGACCGTCGTCGTCTTTGACCGGATCAGGGAGGAGCTGAAGCTGAATCCCAATGGCAAGCTCCGGGACGTGATCAATGACGCCATCCGCAAGGTGTTTGCCCGCACGATCAAGACGGCCACGACGACCTTTCTCGCCGCCCTCGCGCTGTTTATTTTCGGTGGCGGGGTGCTGCACGACATCGCGTTCACCTTTCTCGTGGGCATTGTGACCTCGACCTTCTCGGCCATCTTCGTCGCCGCCCAGGTGTTTTACTGGTGGCACAAGGGTGACCGGAAGCATGTCGAGTCCCATCACGACGTCGCTCCGAAATACTCCTGGGACGGCGCCAGCAAGGCCTCGGAGTAAGCCGCGGGAGTGCGTTGACCTCGGCGCGCTTCCCCCGGCGGCGCGTTGCCGGCAACGCGCCCGTCCCGAATGCCCGACATGCGCTGGATTCATACACCGCCTGCCCCGGATAGGGTGGCTACGCTCGCCCTGGCCGCCGGTGTCAGTCCGGTGCTCGCCACCGTGCTCTTGCGCCAGGGAGTG
>CAIXIZ010000292.1 GCA_903919625.1 uncultured Verrucomicrobiota bacterium | reverse complement strand
GTTTGAACTGTTCCGCCAGCACTACCATACCACGCCCGCCGACCTGCTGTTACGCGCAAAGCTTGCCGCCGCCCAACACGCTTTGTTGGCCGGAAATGCTTCACTCGCCACCGTCGCACTAGACGCAGGCTTTGCATCGCTTTCCGTATTTCATGGACATTTTCGTCAGCGCAATGGTCTCACCCCCGCCGCCTGGCGCGCGCTGCGGGTGGCACGTGAATTCACCATCACCCTGCCCGACGGCTATCTGACCGGTTATCTCCGACGGGCGTTGGGCCGCGACCCGCATAGCCTTACGGAACGGATGGAAGGCAATGTCCATACCAGTGCGGTCCAATTGAGTACGGGTCCGGCCATGCTTACTTTGCAGCTTGGGACGAAGGAGGTGCGCGCGGAAATCTCCGGTGGCCCCGCCATCGAGGCCCACGCCCTCGTCGTCGGCATGCTCGGGCTGGATCAGGATGCGGCGGCCTTTGCCCGGCTGGCGCGACGGCTGGGCCTTGGCCGGCTCGTCGCCCAGCGAACCGAACTGCGCATCACGCAGACGCCCTCGGTATTCGATGGACTGCTGTGGGCGATCATCGGACAGCAGATCAACCTGTCGTTTGCGCGGGTGCTGATGCGCCGGCTCGTCGAACGCGTGAGCGCGCCGCTCGGCGCCGGGTTGCACGCCCCGGCGACACCCGCCGCTGTCGCCGCCCTGGAGCCAGGCGATTTGCTGCCGTTGCAATTTTCCCGCCAGAAGGCCGATTACCTCATCGCCACCGCCCGGATGATCGTAGACGGACAGCTCGACCTCGCCGCGCTCCGGACCATGTCGGCCACGCGGGCCGAGCGCACTTTGCTGGCCGTGCGCGGACTCGGCCCTTGGTCGGTCAACTACCTCATGATGCGCGCCCTGGGCTTCGCCGACTGCGTGCCACTAGGCGATACTGGCCTGACCAGCGGACTGCAATCCCTGCTCAAGCTGGAGGAACGCCCTGACGCTGATGCCACGCGCCGGCTGATGGCCGTCTTTGCGCCGCACCGAAGCCTGGCCACCGCGCACCTCTGGCAGCTCCCCCAACCAATTCCGACATGACCTGGTATCATTCCACTTTTTCCACCCCGACAGGGGCTTTCACCCTCGCCGTCAACGCCGCCGGCGCAGTGGTCGCCGCCGGCTTCGGCCCCCCCGACGCACTCCCCCTCCCCCCTGCCGAGTGTCACTTAATAAGTGACACTGGCTTGGCGGCGGCGGCGCGGGAGCAGGTGCTGGACTATTTTTCCGGAAGGCGGCGTGAGTTCGACCTGGCACTCGCGCCCGCCGGCTCGGAGTTTCAGCTGCGCGTGTGGCAGGCGTTGCAGAAGATTCCGTTTGGTAAGACGCGCAGCTATGGCGAACTCGCCCGCCAGCTCGGCAGTTCCGCCCGTGCGGTCGGCCGGGCCAACGCCACCAATCCCATCTGCGTCATCGTGCCCTGCCATCGCGTCATCGGCGCTGACGGCTCGCTCACCGGTTATTCCGGCGGGATGGATAACAAACGCTGGCTGCTGACCCATGAGGGCGCCCTAGACCCGGCTCTCGTGTAAGCGCACCACGAACCGCTTGAGCTTCGGGTGGTCTTTCACTCCCGGCGCCGACTCGACTCCGCTGCTTACGTCCACGAATTTTGCCCCGCTCACCCGCATCGCTTCCCCGATGTTTTCCGGATTTAGCCCGCCGGACAGAATCCAGGTGCGTTTTGGCTGCGCCGTCTGGTGCCGGGCAAATTTCGCCCAGTCGCCGGTCTCACCCGTGCCGCCAAATTTCTCCGCGTGAAACGTGTCGAGCAGGAAGGTGCCCGCCAGCGGCAGCAACGCGTCGGCCAGATCGGTGTCCGGAGGCAGTTTCGGCGCCAGCCACAGTTTGCCGGAGCCAACCGTCTTCGACCACGCCTGGACGGTGGACAACGGGGTCTCCGTTGGAAAATGGATCTGAAAATAATCCGCTCCGGCTTCGGCCTGGGCCCGCAGTTCCTCCATGGTCGGTGACACGCTCACGGCGACTTTCTTGCGCGGTGGCAGTTTGGCATGCATCGCCTGAAACTGGGTGAGCGTGATGCTCCGCGGTGACGGCGGGTAAAAGATGAAGCCCAGGAAGTCCGCGCCGCAGGCATCGGCGAACTCGGCGTCCACCAGAGTCGTGAGGCCGCAGACTTTGAGCCGGATGCCGTCAATCATGACCGGGAAGACTTGACCACGGATTGCACGGGTCAACCCGGATAAAACCCAGGGCAAATTGCCCCGCAGCGGCCCAAAAGGGCATCAGGGTTTCGGTTAATCTGCGTCCATCTGGGTTAATCCGTGCTCAAAACGAATTGATCGAGCTGATGACATGCTCGAGCTGCGCATCCGTCAGTTCGGGGAAAATGGGCAGACTCAGGCAGGTGGCAGCCGCCTGCTCGGCGACTGGAAATGCCCCAGGGCCGTATCCGAGAACGGTGTAGCATTTCTGGAGATGCAAAGGCACCGGGTAAATCAGGTCGGTGCCAATTTCGTGCTTCGCCAGATGTTCGCGCAATGCGTCGCGCCGCGGATGGCGCAGGGTGAACTGGTGCCAGACGCTCGCGCCATAATCCGGCGTGGCCGGAAGGATAACGTCAGCGAGCCTGATGCCGCTGAGATAGCGAGCGGCGATGGCCTGGCGGCGGGCGTTCCAGGTGGCAAGATGCGGCAACTTCACATTGAGCACCGCACCCTGGAAGCCCTCCATGCGGAAATTGGCGCCCACGATGTCGTGGTAATAGCGCCGGTCGGAACCGTGCACCCGGATGTGCCGGGCCTGCGTATGCACTTCCTCGCGCCGCGAGACAAAGGCGCCGCCCTCGCCGCACCCGCCGAGATTTTTCGTCGGATAAAAGCTGAACGTGCCCGCGTCGCCGATGATCCCGACCGGCGTGTCCCGGTAACGTGCTCCGACGGCCTGGGCGCAGTCCTCGATGACGAACAGGTTGTGCCGCCGTGCAATGGTCATGATTTCATCCATTCGCGCCGGCTGCCCGAAAAGATGCACCACGATGACACCCTTGGTGCGCGGCGTGATGGCGGCGGCCAGCCTGGCGGGATCGAGGTTGAAGGTCGCGGCCTCGATGTCGGCAAAAACCGGTGTCGCGCCGACATAATTGACGCCCCAGACGGTCGAAATGAAAGTGAACGGCGGAACAATGACTTCGTCGCCGGGACGGAAGCCGGCGATCATGCAGGCGGCATGGAGCGGCGAGGTGCCGCTGTTCATCCCCAGGGCGCGCGGATAACCGAGGGTCGCGGCGAAGTTTTTCTCGAAGTCATCGACGTCCTTGCCCAGGCAAAAGCGGGTGGCGTCATAGGTCGCCGCGAGCGCCGCGAGCGCTTCGGTGCGGAGCGCCCGGTGCTGGAGCGAGAGTTCAAGGAAGGGGACTTTCATGGAAATGCGGAGCAGCTCACGCCAGTTCGACGAATGGCGTGCCCATGCCGGGGGCGACGATGGAAAACTCGCACGCCAGCCGGGTGCGCAAACCGCCAATGGCGGCCTCGACCGCAGCGAGGCTGTTGCAGTCGCGGGAAAGGTGGGTGAGAAAAACATGGCGCCACCGCGGGCTGGCCACCGCCTCCAGGAGCGTGCGCATCGCATCATTGGACAGGTGCCCGTGGCGGCCGGAGATGCGCTGCTTGGTCGACCACGGGCGCTTCGTGTCGGCCTGGAGCAGCTGCGGGCAGTGGTTGGACTCGACCGCCAGCACGTCGCAGTCGCGCAGCTGTTCCTGAATGTGCTGCGGGGCGTGCCCGAGGTCAGTCAGCCAGGCGACCGAACGGCGGGGCGCGAGCAGGTCGCCTTCATGGCCAGTCGCAAACGTGAAGCCCACGGGTTCCTGCGCATCATGCGGCACGGCAAAGCTCCGCACCTCGAGATCGCGGAAAGTGAAACGCGTGCCCGTCTCAAACACCGACCAGGCAGGCCGGTGACCCAGGCCGTCCTGGACGGCGCGCATGGTCGCGGCATTGGCGAAGACTTTGATCTGGGGAAATTTTTTCAACCCACCCACCCCCGCTGCATGGTCGCTGTGCTCGTGGGTGAGAAAAATGGCGTCGATGCGTTCCAGCGATTCGCCCACGGTCGCGAGGAGCTCGCCTAGCCGGCGCGCAGAAAAACCGGCATCCACCAGCACCCGGGCGCCCTCGGTCTGCAGGAGCGCGCAATTGCCCGCGCTGCCGCTGCCGAGGATGCAAAACCGTAAGCTCATGCCGCTCATGAAGGCACCTGCCGCGGGCGCGGCAAGAAATTACCGAGCCGGATTGCAGGCCACAAAAAATCACCGGCTATTTATTGATGCGGGGGTCGCGCTGATCGGCGTGCTGGGGCGCATCTCCGCCCCGCCAAGCCCTTTGGGCCCATTTGTGGCCAATCGGATGGTGAATCGGTCCGACAGGCGCGGGTTGACCGGAGGCGAAATGTCGTTACCTAATGACCCTCCATGCCGCGTCCCGCCGCCAAGCCCAAGCCTGCCGCGAAGTCCACCCGCAGCCGCCCGCATGGGCCCCGCGTGCTCACGGGAACGGTTTCCATCACCCGGCAGGTGCACTTCAACTCCGCCCACCGGCTCTACAACCCGGCGAAAAGCCTTGCCTGGAACCAGCGGCAATACGGTCTCTGCACCAATCCGCACTGGCACGGCCATAATTATGTCCTCGAGGTCACCGTGCGTGGCACGCCCGATCCGGAAACAGGCTACTTGCTCGACCTTGCCGAGTTGAAACGGATCCTGCACCGCGCCGTCGTGGACCGTTGTGATCATCGCAACCTCAACGAGGAGGTGCCGTTTCTGCGCGGTATCATCCCATCGACCGAAAATCTCGTCATCGCGTTCTGGAACCAGATCGCGCCCCATATCCCGCCCCCGGGCAGGTTGCACGCCGTGCGGCTCTACGAAACGCCGCGCAACTTCGCCGAATACCGTGGCCCCGACGCCTCCTGAAAAGACAATCTCCGCCAGTTCATCCCGC
>CAIXIZ010000291.1 GCA_903919625.1 uncultured Verrucomicrobiota bacterium | reverse complement strand
CCATCGACAACGACCTGCCCGCCACGGATCACTGCCCCGGCTACGGCAGCGTCATCAAGTTCATTTCCGCCACCGTCCGCGAGCTCGCCTGCGACCACGCCGCCATGGGCCAGCATGACCTGGTCTCCGTGCTTGAGGTCATGGGCCGCAACGCCGGCTGGATCGCCGCCGGAGCCTCCCTCGCCAAACGCCGCGAGCACCCGAATGATCCGCCGCACCTGATCTATCTGCCCGAGGTCGCCTTTTCGCCGGAAAAATTCGTCGCCGATGTCCAGCGTGTCCTCAAGCGCGAGCGCTACTGCCTGATCGTGGTCGGCGAGGGACTGATCGACGCCGATGGCAATTACCTGTCCGCCGCCGAAACGACCGATGCCTTCGGCCACGCCCAGCTGGGCGGTGCCGGCGACTACCTCAAGAGTCTCGTTGAGCAGCACCTCCCCGGGGTGAAGGCCCGCGCGGCCAAACTGGGCATCACCCAGCGCGCCGCCGCCCACGCCGGCTCCAAGACCGATGCGGACGAGGCCTTCCTCGCCGGCCAGGCCGCCGTCAAGGCCGCCGTCAATGGTGCGACCGACAAGATGGTCACGCTGGTCCGCGGTGACGGCGACCACTATACCTGTGAAACCGGCCTGGCTCCGCTCGCCGACATCGCCAACGGCGTGAAAAAACTTCCCCGGGAATGGATCAACGAGGACGGCGTGAGCATGAACCACCAGTTTGTGCGCTATGCCACGCCGCTCATCCAGGGCGAAACCGTGGTGCCGCATGACGCCGGACTGCCCGTGTTTGCCCAGCTTGAAAAAGTCAGCGTGGACAAGCTGCTGCCCGCCTACGAAACCACCTGAGCGGAGAAATCCTCCAAGGTCGCCCTCGCTACGCCAGGCCGTTGACCTGGCGGCCGTGCCTTGCGCCGGCCTTCACTCATCGGACGCAAAGATTGCCTCGATCGGCTGCCTGAACAGCCGCGCGACCTTGAAGGCCAGCGGCAGGCTGGGGTCGTATTTCCCGGTCTCGATGGCATTCACCGTCTGCCGGGAGACGCCGAGCTTGTCCGCCAGATCGGCCTGCGACCAGTCCCTGGCCGCACGCAGTTCGCGCAATTTGTTTTTCACCGATACCTCCGCCATGAAAAATACAACCCGATCCCATAATAGGCCCACAGGATGAAATACGCCCATTCCGGACGAAATTCCGGAGCCCCCATGTCGCGGATGAACAGGTAGGCAAAACAGGTGAAACCCGTCGCAAGACCGGAAAAGGCCATCGCCTCGGTGACAATTTTCCTTTTCATCTCGTCCAGCCCAGCAACCACCCGGACGATGGTGGCTGCAAGGTGGAGAATCGGCAGGAGCGGCAGCAGCACCAGCCAGTATTTATACCGCAGGTGCTCTGCATAAAAATAGTTCAGCGCCCCCAGTACCAACCCATAGGTGATGAATCCGAGGGTCATCCGCCAAAGATTTTGTTTCATGGTCGATTCCATAAATGCTATTGGTAACGGCGGTTGAAAAGGGTGTGGCCGACAATATAAAACAGCGTCATCAGCAAAAACCCGTGGCCCAGCGTGCCGATGTCCCAGCTCCTGCGTCCGGGGCAGATCGCCTCAAAAAAGCCCGCCACCTCCAGGCGATGCCAGAGCATGACGAAGAAAAATGTCGCGCTCACCGCAAAAAGCACCGCAGCCAGCGTGATGCGGCGGTGCAACTCGTCCATGCCGCGAATCCACCGCGCGAGATTGCGCATCCAGCACAGGAGGACGAAGAACGGAGCCAGCACGATTAACGTCCGCCCGGCGACGTTCAGGTGTCGCACTTGATCCGCGAAAAAAAAGTCGCCCGCGCCCGACATGAGCACGGCCACCATCAGCCAGCCGTTCACCCGCCAGTCCGTGCGCCACGCATACGCCTTGCTGCCGCCGAGGAAAATTTCGTCAGGAATGTTTGGTTTTTCCATGCCGAGACGATGTAAAGCATGCTTGTCTTTTGTCAAGCATCCTTGACTAAATAATTTCGCGCGCGCGGCCAGCTTTTGTCCCGCAAGGAATTAGGCGGATTATTTAACTGTCTCGCGTTATTTTCGCCGGGCCGGCCGCCATTCGGCGGTAATCCGTGAGGTAAAGCCCCCGCGGGCCTTCCAGTCGGCCACCACGGTGAGTGACCGTGGCCGCAGGACTGCGCCGAGCTCATCGCAAATCTGATTCGTCACGGCCTCGAAAAACGCCCCGGCATTCCGACACGCGTGGAAATAAAGCTTGAGCGACTTCAGCTCGACGCACGTTTTGTCCGCGACATACCGCACGGTGATGATGGCAAAATCCGGATGCCCGGTGAGCGGGCACAGCGAGGTGAACTCGTGGTGGGTGTGCTCAATGACGTAGTCCCGGCGCGGCGCGGGATTGGGGAAAGTGGCAAGGAGTTTTGGGTCAGCCATGGCTGAAGAAAGGCTGAATGACTGAAAGACTGAAAGACTGAAAGACTGAAAATTCAGCCGGGCCTGAACCATCTCTTCCCGGGTGGGTTTCAACATTCTCCAACACGGGGCAAAGCGTTACCCCCAGCCCCTTCAGCCAACTTCTCCGGTTCAGTCCTTCAGCCATTCCGCCCTTCAGTCTTTCCCCTCACGTGGCCGTCTCGGTGAACCGGCTTTCGCGAATGACCGTGATTTTGATCGTGCTCGGATATTGGAGCTCCTCCTCAATGCGGCGGCGGAGCGTCTTGGTGATCTCCTGTGCCTGCTCGTCCGTCACACTGGCCGGGTTGACCACCACCCGCACTTCCCGGCCGGCCTGGATGGCGTAGGCCTGTTGCACGCCCTCGACGGACAGCGCCAGCTTCTCCAACCGGTCGAGCCGTTGGATATAACCCGCCATGGCCTCGGCCCGCGCCCCCGGCCGCACCGCCGACACCGTGTCGGCCAGGATCACGAGGCCCGCATAGACCGTCTCCGGCTTCACCTCCTCGTGGTGCGCCGCGACGGCATTGACCACGATGGGCGTCTCCCCATGACGGCGCACGAAATCCGCCCCCATGGTCGCGTGGCTGCCCTCGTAGTCGCCTTCGATGCCCTTGCCAATGTCATGGAGCACCCCGGCGCGCTTGGCGACATTGGGATCGAGCCCCAGCTCGCTCGCCAGCATGGAGCAGAGGAAGCCCACTTCGATCGAGTGCTCGAGCACGTTTTGCGCGACGGAAAAGCGGAATTTGAGCCGGCCCAGCAGCCGGATGATCTCGGGATGCAGGCCGTTGATGCCGAGCCGCTGCACGGCCTCCTCGCCCGCCTGCTGGACATGGAGATCGATCTCATCGCGCGCCCGCACCACAAATTCCTCAATGCTCGCGGGATGGATGCGGCCGTCCTTCACCAGGGCCTCCAGGGCCACCCGGGCGATCTCGCGCCGCACCGGATCAAACGACGACACCAGCACGACCTGCGGCGATTCGTCGATCAGCAGGGTCACGCCGGTGGCCGCTTCGAACGTCTTGATGTTGCGCCCCTCGCGGCCGATGATCCGGCCCTTCATTTCTTCGGTGGGCAGCGACACCAGCGTCACCATGATGTCGTTGTTGGGCTTGCTGGCCAGCCGCTGCATCGCGGCGATGAGGATGCGTTTCGCCTCCGCCTGCAAATCCTGCTCCGAACGCTCCAAGGTGGCGCGCCGCAGCGCCCGCAGCTCGTCCTGGCACTCGATCATCACTTCCTCCCGCAAGGCCAGCCGGATCTCCTCGGCATCCATGTGGGCCACACCGGCCAGGCGCTGGCGGACGGACTTCGACATCACGCGGATGGCGTCGCGCGCCTGCCTGATCGCCGCGCTCTCCCGGGCCAGCCGCTCGCCCTTTTGCTCGAGCTGATAGTCCAGCAAGGCGAGTGATTCCTCATGGGAACGGATCTCCCGCAGCCGCAGTTCACTCTCAATTTCGCGCCGGTCGAACTCGCGGTTGGATTCCGCCCGGCGGGCGGCAATTTCCTCCTCCGCCTTCTGCCGGGCGGCCGCCGCCTCGACCGCGCCCTCCCTCCGGGCGACCTCCCGTAGTTGTTCCGCCTGCTCCCGCGCCTGCCGGCGCATCGACCGCAGCGCGATCCAGACCGCACAAAATCCCAGTCCTGTCCCGCCGGCCAATGCCAGCGCCAGCGACCACGGATCCAAGTCGACGATGCCCAGCGGGCTGATCAGTTGGTTGGCAAAGATGGACGACAAGTCACCCAGGATGATGGAGCCGGCGCAAAACTCAACCTTGTTTACATTTTGACCCGGCGGGCCATCTGACCCCTGCCCCCCCCGGTGCGATGGCCGGTTTTATCCGCCGGATTTTGCCGGTTTCATCCCCGCCTTCAGCTCGTGCCAGCGGGCGAGGCGTTCGGCAATCCTGGCCTCGTGGCCGGCGTTCTTGGGCGTGTACAGGGTGAGCGCTTTCTCCAGGTAATTTTGGCCGGAGATGTTCTCCGGATAGTCATGGGAATAACGGTAGCCCTGGCCGTGCCCGGCCTGTTTGCTGGCGGCGCCGCTTTTGTCCCGCAACGCGAGCGGGACGGATTGCACCGGCGATTCCTTCAGCGCGCGATGGGCCTCGCCAAGCGCGAGGGTGGCCGAGTTGCTCTTGGGCGCGCAGGCGATGTACAGGGTGGCATGCGCCAGCGTCAGCTCCGCCTCAGGCAGGCCGATGAAGTCGCAGGCGTGGTGCGCCGCGACGGCGAGCGGCAGCGCCAGCGGATCGGCCAGCCCCACATCCTCGCTCGCCAGGATGACCAGCCGGCGGGCGATGAAGCGCGGATCCTCGCCGCCGGCGAGCATCTTCGCGAGCCAGTACATCGCGGCGTCGGGATCGCTGCCGCGGCAGCTTTTGATGAACGCCGAAATCGTGTCGTAATGCTCGTCCTCGTCGGCATCGTAACGGATGCGGCGTTCACGGGCAAAAAGCTGCAGCTCCTGGTCCGTGATCGGTGCGGCCTCCGGCAGGCTGAGCGCGATGACCTCCAGGGCGTTGAGCGCACGGCGCAGGTCGCCGTCGCACAGGACGGCGAGAGCCAGAAGGAGCCGGTCGTCGGCCGCGTGCCGGCGGGTGCCCAGCCCACGGGCCGGGTCGGTGAGCGCCCGGCGCAGCACGGCGGCGACGGCGGCCGGCGCGAGCGGCTCAAGGCGGAACAGGTGGCTGCGTGAGAGAAGCGGCGGATTGACGTAAAAACCGGGGTTGTGCGTCGTCGCACCAATGAGCCGGACGACCCCTTCCTCGACATCGGGGAGGAGGAGGTCCTGCTGCGATTTGTTGAACCGGTGCAGCTCGTCGATGAACAGGATGGTGGCCGCCGCCGGCCCGGCGGTGGCGGTGCCGGCCCGGCGGCGGGCGACGGCGAGCACCTCCCGCAGCTCGGCCACGCCGGACATGACCGCGTTCACGCGGACGAAGCGGCTCTTGGTCTCCCGGGCAATGGCCTCGGCGATGCTGGTCTTCCCGGTGCCCGGCGGTCCGTAAAAAATCAGCGAGCCAAAAACATTCTGTGCGACCAACCGCGGCAGCAGGCTCTCGGGTGCGAGCAAATGTTCCTGCCCGACAACTTCGGCCAGGGTGCGCGGCCGCATGCGCGCCGCGAGCGGCTGCCCCGCCGCTGCGCGCTGCGGTGCGGGGTCGTCACCGAAAAGGTCAGGTTGGTCGGAGTCGGGCATGACAGGTATCGGCCGAAAGTAGACGGCGGAGCGGGGTTGAGTTCAAAGCCTATCTGAAGGCGTCACCGTCTTGGGAAAAAAATCGCCCTCCGGTCATTTTCTTTATGTCCCTCGCGGCAATTTATGTCCAAATCAACACCATGACCGGCCCCGCCCGTCTGTTTGCTCCCTTGGTCTGGCTCCCTTTGCTGTGCGCCGGAATGCTCGGCGTCAGCGGCTGTCGCACCCCCGCCGGCCGCGACGCCGAGGGCCCGACCGAGCCATCCGTCACCGTCGCTATCACCGGCCCGGTCATGCCCACCTCCACCACGTCAGTCATGCTCGGCATCGACGTGCTCGAAGCCAACGGCTTCCATGCGGTCGCCGGCAAACGCATCGGCCTGCTCACCCACCCCGCCGGCGTGAACCAGCGCGGCGAGAGCACGGTGGATGTGCTGTTCAATGCGCCCGGCGTGAAACTCGTCGCCCTGTTTGCACCCGAGCATGGCTTGCGGGGCGAGGTAAAAGCCGGTGATGACTTCAAGGACTCCATCGACCCGCGCACCCGCCTGCCCGTCTACTCGTTTTACGGCGGCAACCGCACCAAGGCCGAGGATCACCTCCGCGGTCTTGATGCGCTCGTCATCGACCTGCAGGACATCGGGGTGCGCTCGTACACCTTTTATGTGTCGATGCGCTATGCCATCGAGGCGTGCTTTGCGCGCGGCGTCGAAGTCATCGTGCTGGACCGCCCCAACCCGCTCGGGGGCCTGAAAGTGGATGGCCCGCTGCTCGACCGCGATTTGTACAGCGGGGTCGGCGGGCTGCGCATTCCCTATGTGCATGGCCTCACCCTGGGCGAACTCGCACTCTTTGCCGTCCAGGATCCTGGCGAGCTCATCATCCCCGACAGCGTGCGACGCAAAGGCCGGCTCACCGTCGTGCCCATGCGCGGCTGGCGGCGGGCCATGACCTGGCCCGACACCGGGCTGAAATTCGTCGCCACCTCCCCCCTCGTCCAGGATTTCGCCGCCGTGGTCGGCTATGCCATGGTTGGCCTCGGCTGTGAAAAGCCCGGCGGCTTCGCCTCGGGCATCGGGAAAAGCTATCCTTTCCGCGGACTCAGTTACAGTTTTCCGACCAGCCCGGGCAAACCCGCCAGGATCATGCCCGCCGACCAGCTGGCCACCGATCTCTCGGCCTTGCATCTGCCCGGCCTCGCCTTTCGCGTCCTGCCCGATCCCGCCAATGCGCTGCGGACGGGGGTTTATGTGGAAGTCACCGATTGGAACGCCTGGAACCCCACCGAACTGAGCTTCCAGCTGATGCGGCTCGCCTGCCGGTACAACCCGCCCAATCCGTACACCAAGGTCAAGGCCGAGGACATCTTCTACAAGCTGGTCGGCTCGAAAACCTGGATTGCCGCGCTCAGGCGGGACGGGGCAAAAGTGAATGTCGAGGCCTTCCTGGCCGACTGGAAAAAGCAGGCCGCCGCCTACCAGCAGCAGTCGAAAAAATACTGGCTGTATCAATGAGTGCGACGTTTCGTGCCGCAGCCACCACCCAGCCATCCGGCATGCGGGTTTGACTGTGCGGCCAAAAGCGCGTTGAGCAAAGCCTGCCGCCACATGCCCGAACCCATCCTTGCCGCCACCGGCCTGAGCAAATTCTACCCCAGCGGCGACCGCCGGATCGAGGTCCTCCGTGGCATCGACCTGGCCGTCGCGGCCGGGGAAAGCGTGGCCATCCGAGGTGAGTCCGGTTCCGGCAAATCCACCCTGCTCCATCTGCTGGCCGGCCTCGACACCCCCGACGCGGGCCGCATTGCCTGGGCGGGGCGGCCGGCGCTCCCCGCGGAAGCCCGGGCGACCTTTCTCGGCATGGTGTTCCAGTCGTTCTACCTGATCCCGGAACTCGACACGCTGGACAACGTGCTCATGGCGGCGCGGATTTTGCGGCCGCCGGGCGCCGCCGAACGCGCCCGCGCCGCGGAGCTGCTCGCCCGCGTTGGCCTGGCGGAACGCGCGACGCATCTGCCCGCCCAGCTTTCCGGCGGCGAACGCCAGCGCACCGCCATCGCGCGCGCGCTGGTCAACCGCCCCCGCCTGCTCCTTGCCGACGAACCGACCGGCAATCTCGATGAAAAGACCGGCGACGCCGTGATCGCGCTGCTGCTCGGCCTCTGCGCCGAGATGCAGACCGCGCTGGTGCTGGTGACCCACAACGCCGCCCATGCGCAAAAGACCGGCCGCCAGCTGTTCCTCCACGAAGGCAAATTTTCCCATGTCCCGACCTAAAATCCGTTGCGGCGTCGCCGGCGTCGGCTCGCTGGGCCAGCATCATGCGCGCATCTATGCCGCGCTGCCGGGCGCCACGCTCGCCGGCATCTACGAGACGAGCGATGCGCGCGCAGCGGAGATCACCGCAAAATACCCCTGCCCCCGGTTCGCCACGCTCGCCGAGCTGGGCGCGGCCTGCGACGCGGTGTCGGTGGTCGTGCCGACCGACCGGCACGCCGAGGTCGCCCTGCCCCTGCTCGCCCGCGGCTGTCATCTGCTGATTGAGAAACCGCTGTGCGCCTCGCTCGCCGAAGCGGAGCAGGTGCTGGCCGCCGCGCAGGCCCACCACTGTCTGGTCCAGGTCGGCCACATCGAGCATTTCAACCCGGTGATGGCCTTTTTGGAAAAACACGCGGATGACCCGCGCTACATCACGGCCGAGCGGCTGGCGCCCTATCAGCCGCGCGGCACGGAGGTCGGCGTCGTGCTCGACCTGATGATCCACGACATCGGCATCGTGCTCGCGCTCGTCAAGTCGCCCATCGCCAAAATCGACAGAGTCGGCGTGACCGTGCTCTCGAAAAGCGAGGACATCGCCAATGCCCGCATCCAGTTCCAAAACGGCTGTGTGGCCAACCTCAGCGCGAGCCGCATGAGCACCAAGAAGCAGCGGGAAATCCGCATCTTCCAGGGCGACGCCTACCTCTCGCTCGATTTCATGAACCAGACCGGCCATCTCGTGAAAAAAAGAGACATCATCGCCTACGGGCTGAAGATGAAAATCGGCCTGGTCAAGGCCGGCGACCTGAGCGCCAT
>CAIXIZ010000290.1 GCA_903919625.1 uncultured Verrucomicrobiota bacterium | reverse complement strand
TGCCGTAGGACTTGGAGACGTCGGCGATGGTCAGCATGGGAACCGGTCAGAAGAACATCCACCGCTGGCGGGGTCAATCCCTTGCCGGACCATTGGCGATTTTTGTTTTCGTGGCATTTCCCGGGTTTCCTCGCCTAGCTAGCCCCATGCCCAACGCCCTTGCGCATGAAAAATCTCCCTACCTGCTCCAGCATGCCGCCAATCCGGTCGCCTGGCTGCCCTGGGGTGAGGTTGCCTTTGCCCGGGCCCGGGCGGAACAGAAGCCGGTCTTCCTGAGTATCGGCTACTCAACCTGCCATTGGTGCCACGTCATGGCGCATGAATCGTTTGAGAATGCCGAGGTCGCGGAGCTGCTCAACGCGAACTTCGTCCCCATCAAAGTTGACCGCGAGGAACGGCCCGATGTGGACCGCGTCTACATGACTTATATCCAAGCCCTGACCGGACACGGCGGTTGGCCGTTAAACGTCTGGCTTACCCCCGAGCTGAAACCTTTTCATGGCGGAACCTATTTCCCACCGGAGGACCGCCCGGGCCGGCCGGGACTGCCGTCGGTGCTCCGCACCATTGCCTCCAGCTGGTCGAAGGACCGCGGCAAGCTGGTCACCGAGGCCAACCGCGTGATCACCACGCTCCAGGAGCACGCCCGGCGCGAAGGTGCGGTGGCGGATGACGGGGCCGGCCCCGCCCCCATTGCTGAGCTGCACGAGACGGCTTCGGCGGCATTTGAACATTGCTTCCAGCAGTTGTACGAAAGTTTTGACCCTTCCCGCGGCGACTTCGCCGGGGCGCCTAAATTTCCCCGCCCGGCCAACCTGAATTTTCTTTTCCGGATCGCCGCGCTCCAGGGCGCCGATGCCGGCCTCGGCCGCGAGGCCGTCAAAATGGCCGCCGCCACCCTCACGGCCATGGCGCGGGGCGGGGTCCATGACCAGGTCGGAGGCGGATTTCACCGTTATGCCGTGGATGAGGAATGGTTCGTGCCCCACTTCGAAAAGATGCTCTACGACCAGGCGCAGATCGCGGTGAACTGTCTCGATGCGCACCTCGCCACGGGCGATGAGCGTTTCGCCTGGCTGGCGCGCGGCATCTTCGATTACACCCTGCGTGACCTGGCTCATCCCGCCGGCGGATTTTATTCGGCGGAAGATGCCGACAGCGAGGTGGCGGCGGTGACGCCGGAGGCCGGGGGCCAGGGGCCGGGGGACCGGAATGCACCGCATGCCGAGGGCGCGTTTTACGTCTGGACGCAGGCGGAGCTGGAAGCCGCGCTGGGGGCAGTTGTCGCCGTGGTCGCTGACCCCGGTGCCAGACCCACCGCAGCCCGCGACAAAAACATCGCATTTTTCTGCGATCATTTCGGCGTGCTTCCCGGCGGCAATGTCCCGCCGGAGCAGGATCCGCAGGGCGAATTCACCGGACGCAACATCCTGCACCAGCGGCAGTCGCTCCAGGTGAGCGCACGGGCCCATGCGCTCACCCCGCAGGCCGCCAGCGAACTGCTGATCTCCCAGCTGGACCGGTTGCGGACCGTGCGGGAAAGCCGGCCGCGTCCACACCGCGACGACAAGATCATCACCGCCTGGAACGGCCTCATGATCAACGCGCTGGCGCGGGGGGCGACCTCGCCGGCGGCATGCCTGGCGGACCAGAGCGACCGGTATCGCCAGGCGGCCGGAAAGGCGGCCGACTTTGTCGAACGCGAGCTGTATGACGCGAATCGCGGCGTGCTCTTTCGCTGCTGGTGTGAAGGCCGGGCCGCGAGCGAGGGCTTTGCCGAAGATTACGCCTTTCTCATCGCCGGACTGCTCAATTTGTATGAGCTGACCTTTGACGCCAGCCGCCTAAAATGGGCGGTGCGGTTGCAGCAGACGATGGATGAAAAATTCTGGGACGGTGCCGCTGGCGGCTACTTCAACTCCGCTGCCGCGGCCGCCGACATCGTGCTGCGTCTCAAAGAGGATCACGATGGGGCGGAGCCATCGCCCAATTCCATCGCCACCGCCAATCTGCTCCGCCTTGCCGCGATTTTCCACCAAGATGCCTATCGGGAGCGTGCCATCCGGACCATCGGGTCGTTGCGCCCCCGCTGGTCGCAGAGTCCCCACGCCTTGCCGGAAATGCTCTGCGCCATTGAGCGGGCGCTGGAACCCCCGCGCCAGATTGTTCTGGCCGGTTTGCCGGAATCGCCGGAATTTCAGGCGCTGGCCGCAGTGGCCCGGGAGCGGCCGGGCCCGCGCCGCGCCATTGTCCGCACGGATCCGGCCCTCCCTTGGACCATGGCGATGACCTCGCGGGAGAGCAAGGCCACGGCGTATGTCTGCGAGGATTTTGCCTGCCAGCCTCCGGTGACCACCCCGGCGGACTTGCGCCGGCTGCTCGCCTGAACCGCCGGTGGAAACACGCTTGCCGTCCGTTCCCCGGGCATCACGCTCCTCCCTGAGCCCCTCCGCCACGCCGTGAAAATTCTCATTGCCGAAGACGATCCTGTCGCCCGCGCCGTATTGCGCCAGGCGCTCCGCCGTCTCGGTCACGAGACCATCGAGGCGGCCGACGGCGCCGAGGCGCTCCAACTGCTGGCGGCCGATCCCGTGCGCGTGATCGTGAGCGACTGGATGATGCCGGTGCTCGACGGCCTCGCCCTCTGCCGGGCCGTCCGCGCCCGGGTCGGCGCCGATTACGTCTACTTTATCCTGCTGACCGGGCGCGATGCGAGCGCCGACAACCAGCGCGAAGCCATCGAGTACGGGGTGGACGATTTTCTGACCAAGCCGCTGAATGTGCAGGATATCTGGATGCGCCTGCGCGTCGCCGAACGCATTCTGCGCTTTGCCACCCAGGTCAGCCAGCTTGAAACCTTTCTCCCGATCTGCGGCTACTGCAAGAAGGTCCGTGACGACCAGAATTACTGGCAACAGATCGAAGCCTACATCAACGAACGCACCGGCACAGATTTCAGCCATTCCATCTGCCCGGATTGCTACCAGCGCATCGTGGTGCCCGAAATGAACAAGCTGCAGGCCAATGCCGCCAAGACCCCGGCTCCGGCCGCCAAAGGCAAACCTCATGTCACCCGAAAGACTTGACCGGATCGAGGAACGAGTCGCGTGGCTGGAACGCCACCTTACCGAGCAGGACAAGGCCATGCTCGCACTGCATGAAGAGCAAACCCGGCTCCGCCGCGAACTGCTCGCCCTGCATGCCCGGACGGCGGATCGGGATGATCCAGTTTCCACCCCGTCGCCAACTGATGAACGGCCGCCCCATTATTGACCGGGCGCAACCCAGGCCGGGTTGGCGTTCGCCGGCTCAGCCCGCTTGACAGTTTCTGCCCCATTCGCTTCATCCGCCCAACCCTGGCGGAACCCGCCCCCACTCTGAGTGTCGTCCCCCGCCGGTAGCTGTCAGGTGATTTTAAATTAACCCAACCCCCGCTCCCAACCCATGTCCAACTCCACTTCCCGTCTTCTTCTGTGTGGCGTGCTGCTCGGCAGCCTGCTCTCGCTGCCGGCCCAGCCCGCCGCCCCGGCCCCACCGACGGCCAAGGCCAATTCATCAGGGGGCAACAGTCCGCACGAAACCACCAGCGCCACCATCGGCGGCCGCAACGGCCCGCGCGTCACCCTCACCTACGGCCGCCCGTTGGCCAAAGGCCGGGTGGTCTGGGGCACCCTCGTTCCCTGGAATGCGGCCTGGCGCCTCGGATCCGATGAGGCCACCACCCTTATCACCCAGCAGCCGATGGTTATCGGCGAGACGACAATCCCGGCCGGCGTCTATACCCTCTATATGGTTCCGTCGGAAAAAGGCGTCTCCAAGTTGGCCTTCAGCAGTGCGCTCGGCAAATGGGGCATCCCCGTCGATGAGACCAAGGACATTGCCCGGGTGGAATTGAAGAAAAGCAGCGTCGATACGCCCGTTGAGCAACTGACCCTTGCGATTGAAAATGATGCGGCCACCGGCGGCAGCAGCTTAAAAATCTCCTGGGCCACCACCCAGTTCGCCTTGCCTTTTACGCTGAAGAAATAACGCGCCAAGCGCCTTACCCGCCATGCGCTGCACGCCCCAGGTTGTCCGCCTCGCGGTCACCGCCGTCGCCCTGTTTTTCGCTCCGGGCAGCTTGGTCCGGGCTGCCGATGGCGCAGTGGCACCGCCTCCAACCCTGTCGCCCAACGCCACCGTGCCGTCCGGGGCGGCCATCCTGCAGGAGTTGCGCGAATTTCGCACCTTCGGCACCGTGTTGCATGTCGCCGCGCATCCGGACGACGAGAACCGCGTGCTGCTGGCCTATCTCTCCAAGGGCCGTGATTACCGCACGGGCTACCTCTCGATCAACCGCGGTGATGGTGGTCAAAATGAGATTGGCCCGGAGTTCGGCGACCTGCTGGGGGTCATTCGCACCCAGGAACTGCTCGCGGGCCGCCGCATTGACGGTGCGCGGCAATTTTTCACCCGGGCCATCGACTTCGGCTATTCCAAAAGCATGGCCGAAACCCTGTCCATCTGGGACCATCAGGCGGTGCTCGGCGACGTCGTCCGGGTCATCCGCACTTTCCGGCCCGATGTGATCATCACGCGCTTTGCCCCTGTCGCCCAGCCCGGCAACCATGGGCACCACAATGCTTCCGCCGTGCTGGCCGTGGAGGCCTTCCGGCTCGCCGGAGATCCCACGGCTTATCCGGAACAACTGGCCGAGGGGCTGACCCCATGGCAGCCGGTCCGCATCGTGCAGAATGGCGGCACCGGACTCGTG
>CAIXIZ010000289.1 GCA_903919625.1 uncultured Verrucomicrobiota bacterium | reverse complement strand
GAAGGCGTCGCCCGCCCGCGGCCAGTAGAGAAAGGTCATCCCGGCCACCGGCAGGACCGCCCGCACCAGATGGGGGCTGAAACTGAAGGCCGTGAAGCCGAGGGCGCAGGCATAGCCCAGGCGCAGCAGCCAGCGCCTGTTCTCCCCGCACAGCTGCATCACAAAATGCAGGTAGGCCACCGGCACAAAATACGCGGGCAGCATCAGGAGCCGGGCCAGCACCAGGGCGCTCGTGCCGTCCTGGGCGATCTGCCAGAGAAAATAGAGGGCCGACCAGGCGCCCACGCTCAGCGCAAAAATGCCGAACCGCAGGTTGAGCTCGCTTTTCCGGCCACGCAGCACCACCGCAAACGCCAGCAGGGCGCCGGCGGCAAAATTCAAAAACGAGGAGATGATGAGATAGCGTGTCACTTGGTCGCCTGGATCACCGCCGCCTGGTTCCCCAGGGACAGGTGTGATTTGCGCACATTGAAATCCGCGTCCATCACCAGGGCCGCGAGCTGCGCCGGAGAATAGAAATTATAGTGGCCGATCTCTTCCTTCAGCTTGATTTTGCCGGCGGCGCGCAGCAGGTTCCGCCCCGACTCCACCTCCTCGGCGGTCACATGGCGCCCGATGGAATCCCGGTAGATGACCGACAGGTCACAATGGGGTTTCAGGCTCGAAGCCACGAGCACGCCGCCCGGACGTAACACCCGGTACAGCTCGCCCAGCAGCGCCTGCGGCCGTTTGAGATAGGACAGCACCAGGCTGCAGCAGATCACCTCAAAGGTGTCGGATTGGAAGGGCAGCCGGATGGTCCCTTCCGCCAGCTGGTCAAAGTCCACCAAGGCATACTGCAGGCCGGGAGAGTTTGGCAGCGGCCACCGCCGGGCGTTCAGCTGACCGGTCAGCGCATCGTTCAGTCCCTGGGTGGTCAGGTCCAGCCCGACATAAACCGGAGGCGCTCCTGCGCTGGCCGGCTGGAGCTGCCAGGCTTCGCGCAGCATCCACCGGCCGAACATTCCGTTGCCACATCCGGCATCGAGCACGAGCGCACCTGGTGGCGGTGGCCCGCAGAGCTGGCCCACCAGATTGAGGTAGTCCCGGTAGTCTGTCGATTTTTCCAGGATGCTGTATTTCTTGAGGTACCCGGTCCAAAACTCGGTCTCGCCTTCGGGCAGCGCACCCGAGCGGCGCAGCCTTTCGCGCTCCCGGCGGTTTTGCTTCATCAGCACGTTTTTGTCCGGTCGCCGCAGGCCGGCCCCGCTGTCTCCCGGATAAGGCGTGTCCTGGCGGCACGCCCAGGCGACCTGCCGGAACATCGTTTCGGCCGCCCGCGGGTTTTCCCGCACTTCATGCATGGCCGCCGGCACCGGCACCAGCCGGCCCTGGGCACAGGCGGAGATCATCTGTTCCACTTCGGGCCGGGCTACCCAAGCGTCCTGTTCCGGATAAAAATACACCAACGGCACCCGCAATTTCGCGGCGTCCGCGACCGTCCCCGCCAGGTCGTGCAGGCCTGACTGTAGAATGGTCTCCAGAAACGTGTCCCCGTTGATTTCCAGCCCGAGAAAATTGGTCACTCCCCAGCGGTGCCCCTGACGGTAGAGGCCGAGGATATCCTCGGCGCGGCACGGCTGGGTACGCTGGTCAAATATATCCCCCATCCCATCACAACCGGCTTCACCTGCGGGATCGCGATCACCATCATTGCCGGTGAGGTGCGGGATTTCTTCGGCCTGCCCATTCCCCAAGTGCCGGCGGAGTTTTTTGCCAAGCTGGAGTCGTTCGTCCGGGCGCTGCCGGATTTGGGCTGGCCGACGCTGGCGGTCGGCGTGGCCGCTGTGGCAATCATCAAACTGTGGCCAAAGGCTTGGGCGCGGTTTGCCCCCGGCTCAATCGTCGCTGTGATCCTGGGGACCATGGTGGTTCATTTTTTCAAGCTGCCGGTCGCCACCATCAGCAGCTGGTTCGGGCCGGATGCTTTTCCGAACGGTCTGCCCACGTTTCGACCGCTCGTGTTTGACTGGCACAATCTGGGCAACCTGGTCCGTCCGGCCGTGGCCATCACCCTGCTGGGCGCGATTGAGTCGCTGCTGTCGGCGGTGGTTTCCGATGGCATGATCGACGACCAGCATGACTCCAACCAGGAGCTGATGGCGCAGGGCGTCGCCAATTTCGTCTCGCCGTTTTTCGGCGGCATCCCGGTGACGGGCGTGATCGCGCGCACGGCCACGAATGTCCGCAACGGGGCGCTTACGCCGGTCGCCGGCATCGTCCATGCGCTGACCTTGCTGCTCATCGTGCTGCTGGCCGCGCCGTGGGCAAAATTTATCCCCCTCACGGTGCTGGCCGCGGTGCTCATTGTCGTCGCCATCAACATGGGTGACTGGGGGGAGTTTCGCATCCTGCACCGGCATACGAAGAGCGATGCGGCGGTGTTTTTGGTGACGTTTGTGCTGACTGTGGTGTTCGACCTGTCGGTGGCGGTGGAAGTCGGCATGGTGCTGGCGGCGGGGCTGTTCATCAAACGCGTGACCGACACGACCAAGGTGCTGGCGTCCGGCGAGATGGGTGCGTCGGGGCAGGCGCATGAACATGTGAAAGACGTGCCGCCGGGGGTGCTCATCTACCACGTATTTGGCGCGCTGCTTTTCGGGGCGGCGGACAAATTGGACAACATCATCCGCCGTGCGGGCAGCGACACGCAGGTCGTTATCCTGCACGTCGGGGCCGGGATGGCCATGGACGCGACCGCGCTCAATGCCCTGGAGACCCTGCACGCCAAGCTGCGCCGCCACGGCCGGCACCTGATTTTGTGCAACCCGCATACCCAGCCTTATTTTATGATGGCGAAGGCCGGTTTTCTGGAGGCCGTGGGAGAGGCAAACATCACCACTGACCTGCCGACCGCGATCCTGCGGGCCAAAGCGTTGCAGGCCGGTGATTCTGCTGAAGTTCGCAAATAGCGTGGCAAACTTTGCCGCAGAATCCCGCTGCTCCCGAAGCGGGCTACGTGGAGCGCGTAGCCCGGCTCGAGAGAGCCAGGACAGGTCGGGCGTCACCCTTTTTGAATGACAGAGCAAATCCATTTCCCTTTTGCCGCCGGCTGGCTACCAATTTGGGCATGTCCACCTTTCCCGCCCGCACCACTACTGCCGAGATCGAGCTAGGCTCCACGCTGCAGCCCAAATTTGGGCCCGACGGCCTCATCCCCTGCATCACTCAGGATGTCGCCACGGGTGAGGTGCTGATGTTTGCCTTCATGAACGCCGAGTCGCTCGCGCATACCCTGCAGACCAAAAAGGCCACCTACTGGAGCCGTTCGCGGCAGAAACTTTGGGTCAAGGGCGAGGAGTCGGGCAACACGCAGCTGGTGCGCGAGCTGTTCACGGACTGCGACCAGGACGTGCTGCTGATCAAGGTGGAGCAATCCGGCCCGGCCAACGCCTCCTGCCACAACGGCTACAAATCCTGCTTTTACCGGCGTCTCACCCAACTCGACGATGCCGCGCTCAAACTTCAGTTCACCTCGGCCCGGTTGTTCGATCCGGCGCAGGTTTATAGGAAAAAATAAGTTTGCGGCCGGATGGCGGGCCTGGCGCAGCGGGCGGCTGGCACCTTTCCTCCGCTTGCCAGCGTCGTGCCAACCGGCACGCTGGTGTCATGCCGTATTTCGACCACAACGCCACCGCTCCGCTCGCCCCGGTCGCGCGCG
>CAIXIZ010000288.1 GCA_903919625.1 uncultured Verrucomicrobiota bacterium | reverse complement strand
GAGGGCATCGAGCTCTTCGCGGGCACGCAGCTGGAAAAAATTTCCGGCGGCAAACACGGTGTCACGGTGCGGTTTCGGCACGACGGCAAAAAGATCACCCGCCGCGCCGCTCATTTGTTCAACGCCCTGGGCCGCGAGCCCAACACCGCCGCGCTCAACCTCGCGGCGGCTGGCATCCGCGCGCGACTCAACGGTCAGATTGTCATCAACCGCTGGCAGCAGACGAGCGCGTCTCATATTTACGCTGCGGGCGACTGTTCTGGCCCCGCGGAAATCGTCCATATCGCCATCGCGCAGGGGGTGCTCGCCGCCCAGCACGCCGCCGGGGTGAAAAAGCTCAAGCCAGTAGATTACTCGCTCCTGTTGAACGTCGTTTTCACCGATCCGCAGCTGGCCACCATTGGCGTCTTGGAACGCGATCTCGCCGAGCGGGGCGTAAAATATCACTGCGCCAGCTATCCTTTCAACGATCACGGCAAGTCAATCCTGATGGACGCGAACTATGGCTATGTCAAAGTTCTCGCCGAGCCGAAGCGCGGCCGCATCCTTGGCGCCGAAATCGTCGGCAAGGACGCGGGCGAGTTGATTCACTGTTTCAGCGGACCGCTGGCCATGCGCGCGACGGTTTTCGACCTGCTGCGTGCCCCGTGGTACCATCCGACGCTGGCGGAAATCATCACCTATCCGCTGGAGGAACTGGCCGGGAAAATCACCGCTGCCCCATGAGCCTCGCCCGCCGACTCCTGGTCCGCATTCTCCGGCTGCCCCCGATTGCCCGCCTTCCCGTCCGGGTGCGTAGTGGCATTGCGGCGGGGGCGGCGTGGACCTTGTTTCCATGGAGCGCCTACTGGCGTGGCACGCATGAACCGGCGGTGCAGGCGCGGCTCATCGGGCTCTGGGACTGGACGGGCAAGCATGTCTGGGATCTGGGCAGCCACTATGGGTTGTTTGCGGTCGGGCTTGGCCGGCGCGTCGGACCCACTGGCAGTGTGGCGGCCTTCGAACCCAATCCGCTCAGTCTGGCCCGGTTGCGGCTGCACGTGACCCGCAACCACCTGCCATGGGTAAGGACGTTCCCCTTTGCCGTGAGCGATACGGTCGGGTCGCAACGTTTCTTTGCCTACGAGGGTCTGGAGAACACCACCACGCACCTCGCCTATGAGGGTGAAACCTGGAATGCCAGCATCCCCACCATCACGGTGGAATCGCGGCGGCTCGACGATCTCGTCGCCGCCGGCGATATCCAGGCTCCGGACTTCATCAAACTCGACGTCGAGGGGCACGGCCATAAGGCGCTCGCCGGGGCGCGCGCGACGCTCGTCGCCCAACGTCCGGTCATCCTGATGGGACTGCACAGCGATTTGGAGCGCGATGGCATTCTCACTTTGCTGGAGCCGTTGCGTTACCGGATCACGCCCATCGACCCCCACGCGCCCTCGCCGCCCCAATCCGGTTTCGATTATCTGGCCGAACCGCTGCCTTGACCCTCCGCGGCCACCGGGCCGGACAGGATAAAGGTGAGCCGTTTTTCGTGGTCCAGAGTGGCAGAAAGTGTCCAGCCGGTGGCGGTGGCAAAGGTGCGGGCGATGGCCAGCCCCAGGCCAGTGTGCCGGCCTCCGCTGCGCGCGTCTTCCTTGCGCCAGAAGCGGTCGAAGATTTTTTCCAGGTCGCCGGGGATCAGGCTGGGGGCGGCATTGGTGACGCGGATGGTCACGGCCGTACCGGAGAATCCTAGCGTGACGGCAAGGTCACCGCCCTGGGCGGAGTGGTCCGTGGCGTTGTCGAAGAGATTGGAGAGAATGGAGCGCAACAACACGGGATCGACGGTGGCGGTTCCCGGTGAGAGACTGATTCTGGTCCGCAGGCCGCGGGCTTCCGCCCGGGCGGCGAAGGGCTGCCATGCCTCCCGCAGCAGCGGCTCCAGTGCGATGTTTTCATGGTGGGCGGTCAGGGCACCCTGTTCGCCGCGGGCGAGCGCGAGCATGTGCGTCACCAGGGTCTCCATCTGCCGCGCGATGGCGAGGGTGTCACGGTCGGTCGCGCTATCGCGGGTCTCCGGCCATTTGAGGGTGCATTCGGCCAGGCTACGGAGCTCGGCGAGGGGCGTGCGGAGCTCATGGGCGAGGTCAGCGCTAAACCGCCGCTCACGTTCAAACGAAGTTTCCAGTCGCGCGAGCAGGCCGTTCAGGCGCTGGCAGATCGGCTGGAGTTCCGCCGGCAGGTCAGCGGAAGGAAAACGTTCGGCCAGCGAGGTGGCGGTGATGGTGGCGGCCTGCTCGCCCAATCGGTCGAGTGGGGCGAGGCCGCGCCGGAGCACTTGGGGGACGGCAATGAAAACCGCCGCGAGGAGCAGCCCGCCGCTCCCCACGATGGTCGCGAGCAGGCCATGCAGGGTTTCGTCCAATTCGCCGCGGTCAGTAGCCACCACGAGGATCACGGCCGGGGTGGGGACACCGGGTGACGCTTCGTCAGTCGGTTTTGGCCGGAAGGTGAAACCGATGGCGCGGCCGGCGTGACCGTTGGGCAGGGGGAGATTCCAGGCTTTGGGCCGGGGCGTGGGGCCGGCCGCGAAGCGTGGCAGGTCAGCCTTGCCCAGTGACGGCGAGCGTTGGAGCGGCGTGCCGGCGGCATCCCAAAACTCGAAGTAGTTGCGCGGATGCTCGCCGCCATAGCTGTGCAGGAAATCAGCGGAAAAATCAAAGCGCACGTTGCCGTCTTCCTGCTCGGTGAGCGCGCTGATGGCGAAAGTCTGGGCGCGAAGCGACCCGTCAAACGCATCCACCAGCGCGGTGCGGACGGAGAAATAAATCGCGGTCAGACCGGTGCTGAGCAAAACCACGAAGGTCAGGCCGAGACGGTGGGTGAGCCGGCGCCGGATGGAGTTCATGGCACGGGGGCAACCGGCTCCGCCCCGAGGATATAGCCATGGCCGCGACGCGTATGGATGAGCGGTGCGGCCCCGGAGGCCGCGAGCTTCTTCCGCAGGCAGGAAATGGCCGAATCGACGACATTGCTCAAAGGGTCCACCTGCGCGTCGTAAATGTGCTCCTCGATTTCGGTGCGGGTGACCACCTGGCCGTGGCGGTGCGCGAGATATTCCAGCAGCAGGTATTCGCGCGCGGTGAGATCGAGCGCCTGGCCGGCGCGATGGGCGCGGCGGTCGGCGGTGTCGATTTCCAAATCCGCAATCACGAGCCGGGTTTGTTTGGTGCCATAGGCCCGCCGGCAGAGTGCGGCGATGCGGGCGAGCAGCTCTTCCAGCGCGAATGGTTTCACCAGATAGTCGTCGGCGCCGGCATCAAGGCCCAGCACCCGGTCGGCCACCGTGTCACGGGCGGTCAGGAGGAGCACGTGCACCGG
>CAIXIZ010000287.1 GCA_903919625.1 uncultured Verrucomicrobiota bacterium | reverse complement strand
GTGTCGGGGATAAACCCCGACCTACAATTTCCAAACTGACCCACTATCGGAAATCAAACGATGTTGGCATAAGATCGACACCTGATTCTCCTTGGAATCCTTGACGGCTAGACAGCAGCGGAGGGCAGGAGGCGCCCCGGTTGGGCGCGCCATCATCGCTGGGCGTGGTCCGAGGCTCTTCACCTTCGACGAAATCAACGCCAAGGGCGGCGTCATGGGCAAGAAGATCGTGCCCGTGATCGAAGACCCCGGCTCCGACTGGCCCACCTTTGCCGAAAAAGCCAAGGTGCTTTTGGAGCAGGAAAAGGTGGCGGTGACCTTTGGCTGCTGGACATCGGTCAGCCGGGTATCCGCCAAGCCCGTCTTTGAGAAAGACAATGGCCTGCTCTTTTATCCCGTGCAGTATGAGGGTGAAGAAGAGAGCCAGAACGTATGCTATACGGCCGAGGCGGTGAACCAGCAGGCCATCCCGGCGGTGGATTACTACCTCGCCCAGGGCAAAAAGAAATTCTACCTGCTGGGCACGGACTACATTTATCCGCAGACGACCAATCTCGTGCTGCTGGAGTATCTCCCGGGTGACGTCACGTTAAATTTGCAGTTTTGCGGTTGTGCCGGGCCCTGGTCCGCGACGAAATCAAGGCATGGGGTTTTTGCTGAAAAAAATCATCGGCTACTGGCTGATGCCGCTGCCGTTTGCCCTCGCGCTCATCACCGTCGGGGTTGTTTTGCTGCTCCTGCGCCGGGCCCCGCGCCAGCGCCGGTGGCTCATCGGCGGCGGACTGGCCTGGCTCGCGCTGCTCAGCAACAACTGGGTCGGGACGCGGCTCGTGCGGCCGCTGGAGGCGCAGTACCCGCCGGTGCCAGAGTTGGTGGCAAACAGACCCGTTCCAGCAGATCTGGCCGCATGCCGTTTCGTGGTGGTGCTGGGCAGCGGACATGCCGATGCCGAGGGCTTTTCAGCGAACAACGAGCTCTGCCTGCCCGCCCAATCCCGGATTTTGGAAGGTGTCCGGCTGTTGCGCATGTTGCCCGGCGCCATGCTCATTGTCAGCGGACCAGGCAAACCAGGCCTGCTCACTCATGCTGAAGTGCTGGCCCGCGCCGCCGTGGCGCTGGGGGTGTCGCGCGAACGGATCCTGGAGATCGACACCGCCCGCGACACGGAAGATGAGACGGTTGCGCTGCGCAAAATCGTTGGCCTCGCGCCCGTCGCATTGGTCACCTCGGCCTGGCATATGCCGCGGGCAGTGGCGCTGGCCCGCCACGCCGGCGTGCGCGTGCGGCCTTGCCCGGCTGATTTCAGCGCCCCGCCCAAGGCCGACTGGGCGCTGAGCGATTATTTGGGCTGGGACGTGAACGCCCTCCAATGCAGCACCCTCGCCGTCCGGGAACGCATCGGCTGGCTATGGATCTGGATGCAGGGGAAAGCCACCCCCGCACCCGATGACGGGCTGAAAAGCTAATACCAGCCCAAGCGGCGCCCAGCTCACCGCCGGTCCAAAGATCGACCCAGTTTGGCCTGGATCCGGATCCTGGCAGGAATATGTTTCAGCCCCGTGCCCGCCGCCGCGACGCCGCCAGACCAAGCGCCGCCAGACCGCCCAACAGGGCATAAGTGGAAGGCTCGGGGATGCCGCCCACCGTCTGGGTGGCCTGTCCGTCTGAATTCAGCACCGGTCCGCCAGCGGATACAGTCTGCATCAGATAGCTCACGAAACCGGAGTCAGAAGGCACCAGCCAGGTCGGGTCGGTATAGGAACCGAAGCTCGTTCCGGCACCGGGTGCCGTTGGATTGGATGCGGCAGAAAGGGTGGGGAACCATTCAATGGCCAGCTGCTGGCCGGCGACAAAATTTGGGCCGCTCAAATTGACCCCGCTCACAAAATGGTCAAAGGAACCGGGGGGCGAGCCATCCACCGTGCTGGACTGAAGGGAAAAACCGGCAATGAGCTGTTCCGTGCCGGAAACAAATGACGAGCTGGTGGGGGCGGTCAGCACCCCGGATGTGCCCAGCGAAAGCAAGGTGACGAAGCTGCCGTCCGGAACAAAGCCGCCCGACGCATTGGTCAGCTGTGCCGCGATCATTTCGATGGTCACCGCGGCCTGGGCAGCCTGGGCCAAGGCCAGCGTGAGGAGAAGAAACAGGATTTTTTTCATGGAAATTTCGGTCGACCGTTATGGGCTGAACACCCAGTCAACGGCATTGGGGCCGGAGGCGTTGACGGCTTTGCGGACAATGAAACCGCTGCCGGCTTTGATCACATCATTGCCAAAATCCGTCGCAGTATTTTGCCCGGCTTTGCGCCAGGCTCCATTCTGGACGAAATACACGGCGGACGGACTCTTGTTGACGGCCGGGGTGGTGTTGTCGAACACCAGCAACTGGTCCTTACGGGCAAAGGTGGTCGACGGCACAAAGGTGGCGGCCAGGCCCAGCTGGTTCAGGGTGGTGTCCACCGGATAGGACAGGGCCACAAAATTGTCCTGGGCCGAAGCCGGATAGAAGTTGATCGGAGTCGACTGGGGAGTGGTCACCACCCCGCCCATGACC
>CAIXIZ010000286.1 GCA_903919625.1 uncultured Verrucomicrobiota bacterium | reverse complement strand
TTTCGCACTCATTACGCCGCGTTGCGCGATGAAATCGGCAAGGTCATCGTCGGCCACGACGCCATTGTGGAAGGCACGCTCATCGCCGTCCTCGCCGGCGGCCACGTCCTGCTCGAAGGCGTTCCCGGCCTCGGCAAAACCCTTCTCGTCAAGTCGGTGGCGCAGGTGATGCATCTCAAGTTCAACCGCATCCAGTTTCCGCCCGACCTCATGCCCGCCGACATCACCGGCACCGAAATCCTCAATGAGACGCCCGAGGGACGCCACCTCACCTTCGTCCGGGGACCCATTTTCGCCAACATCATCCTCGCCGACGAAATCAACCGCACCCCGCCCAAGACCCAGGCCGCGCTCCTCGAGGCGATGCAGGAGCACCAGGTCACCGCTGCGGGAGTCCGCCACACCCTGACGGAGCCGTTCTTCGTGCTCGCGACCCAAAACCCGGTGGAGATGGAAGGCACCTATCCGCTGCCGGAGGCGCAGCTGGACCGGTTTCTCTTTAATGTCCTCATCGATTACCTTCCGGAGTCCGACGAGATTGCCGTCGTGCAGCAGACCACTTCCCGCCCGCCCGCCACGTTGGCGGCGGTGTTTTCGGGCGAGGACGTGCTCGCCTTTCAGGAACTCGTCCGCCGCGTGCCGGTGGCGGAGACGATTGTGCGCTATGCCGTGCGCCTCGTGGCGGCCTCGCGCCCGAAACGCACGGGCTCACCGGAGTTCGTCAATAACTGGGTCAACTGGGGTGCGGGCACCCGCGCGGCGCAGGCGCTGATCTTGGGCGGCAAAGCCCGTGCGCTCTGGCAGGGCCGCGCGCATGTGACCGGCGACGACATCCGGGCGCTGGCCGCGCCGGTGCTGCGCCACCGCATCCTGCTCAACTACCGCGCCGAGGCCGACGGTGTCTCCATCGAGCAAGTCATCGAGAAGCTCGTCGCCGCCGTGCCGAAGGAAACCTGAGCCCGGTATTTATGCGGACTGTCGTTTCAATTTTCCTGCCTGCCGCCGTCCTCGGCCTGTGCGTGCCTGCGGCGCGAGCGGCGGAAGCGCTGCAGTCGTTCGAACTCCGCAACCTGTCGGCCAGCAAAGTGGCGGCGCAGGTCGCGGCTTTGGAAATGAAAAAACTCGACGACCGCCTCGGCACCTTGGCCGGGGCGGCTCCGGTCTCCATCAAAATTGACCGTCAGACCGCACTCCAGGCCGCCATCCTCCTGCGCACCGCCCTGCATGATCAGGCGGGGGTGGTCCTGGAAGAGCAAATGCCCGGCACCCTGCGCGCAGTACTGTCTTTCGAGCTGCACAATCTCTCTTCCCGCCTGTTGGTCGGGCGCATCGCAGCCTTTGAAAATAAAAAGCTCGACGACCAACTGGGAGCCGAGACGGGGGCGATTCCCGTTTCGGTGAAAATCGAGGCTCCGACCGCCACCCAGGCCTCCGCCCTGCTACGGGCCGCCCTGCTCGCCCAGACCGGGGTGGAACTCTTGGAACAGCCCCGCGGCACCCTGCTCGCGCGTCCGCCGGCCCATCCGCCGGCCCCACCCAAGTCCGCGGATCGGGAGATCGGAAGCCTCAACCTGCCGCGCCTGACCCTCTCTTCTGCCTTCGATCTCTACCGGAATCTTTCCGGCCAGGAAGTGATGGCTCCGCCGGAGCTCACCGAGTCCGACATTGCCGTGGCCTTTGTCTTGGAGAAACCCATGTCGACCCGCGAGGCGGCCGTCCTGCTGCGCAATACCCTGCTGTCCGCCGGTGTCATCCTCGACGACCTGCCCGATGGCAGGCTGGGCGCGCGGTTGGCGACGAACCTCAATCCCCAGCCCGACTCCGCACCGGCCAAACCCTGAGCACCGCCCCGCCACCCGTTCGCCTTATTCTTTCTCTTAATCTTTATCATTCTCCCTTCCCGTTCGTTTTCATCCTCCTGCTTTCGCCTGCCTCCAATCTCTCACCAACGGCCATGCCTGAAGTCGCCCTCACC
>CAIXIZ010000285.1 GCA_903919625.1 uncultured Verrucomicrobiota bacterium | reverse complement strand
TGAACTCCTCGGTGATCTCCTTGCCGAAGCGCTTCGTCACCATCGCGACGGGCGCCTTGCCGGGGCGGAAGCCGGGGAGTCGCACCTGCTGGGCGATCTCGGCGACCACGGCCTGGTGCTCGGCGTCGACTTCGCCCTTGTCGAGCGTGACGACGAGATTCTTGCGGGTCTCGGAAACGGAGGTGAGTTGGATGTTCACGGAAAAGGCGTCGGAGTGTTTTCTAGAGGGAGAATCGGTCACGCTACGAGCGTCGGCAGCGTGGTCAATGCCGGATTCTGCGCGCTTGCGCGCCGCCCGCCGGCGCCGTTTCGTGACGGCACGCCCCATGCCCTCGCTCCGCCAGATCCTCGCCGCGCACGCCCCCGTGCTGGTGCTCGATGCCGCCTCGGCCTGCGTCCAGGTGGGCTGGCTCGCCGCCGACGGTTCCGGCCCCTGGGCCGCCGCCGTGGGCGAGGCCGGCCGCGAGGTTTTCCGCGGCGTCGAACGGCTCGGCGTCGCCCCGGACCAGGCCGGCGCCTTCCTTTACTGCGACGGCCCGGGCTCCATCCTCGGGACCCGGACCGTCGCCATGGCGCTGCGGACCTGGGGCCTGCTGGCTCCCCGCCCGGTGTTCGCCTACCACAGCCTCGCGGTCGTCGCGCAGGCCCTCGGCCGCCCCGGCGTGCACGTCATCGCCGACGCCCGCCGCGATTCCTGGCACTGCCTCGCCGCCGGCGGGCCGCTGCGCCGCGTGCCCACCGCCGAGCTGGCCGGCGAGCTCGTCATGCCCGAGGGCTTCCGCCACTGGACGCCTCTGCCCGCCGGCGTGACCTCCACGCCCTACGTCCTCGCCGACCTGCTGCCCCGCGTCGCGGACGCGGACCTCTTCCGTCCGACCGCGGCGCCCGACGCCTTCCTTCACGAGGAGCCCGCTTACGCCACCTGGACGCCCCAGATTCACCGCGCCCCATGAGCACCGCGCCCAATTCCCGCCTGCCACTCCGCTGCTGGGCCGAGATCGACCTCGCTGCCCTCGAGCGCAACCTCCGCCTGATCCGAGCCTCGCTGCCCGCGCACATCCGCTACGTCGCCGTCGTCAAGGCCGACGCCTACGGCCACGGCCTGCCGCAGACCGCCGCGCGGCTCATGCACTCGGGCGCCGACCTCTTCGCCGTCGCCACGCTCTCCGAGGCCGCGACCGTGCGCGAGCTCGGGCCGGGCTGGCCGATCCTGCTGCTGAGCCCGCTGCTGCCGGAGGAAGACCGGTATCTCGCCGAGTACGACCTCGCGGCAACCGTCTCGACCGCGGAGGAGGTCGTCCGTTTTGAGGCGGTGGGCCGCGCTGCCGGCCGGCCGGTCGCCGTACATTTGAAAATCGACACCGGCATGGGCCGGCTCGGCGTCTGGCATGATTCAGCATCCGAATTGCTGGAACAAATTCTGGCGGCGCCCCATTTGCGGCTGGCGGGAGTATTCACCCATTTTGCCAGCCCGGATGATGACGCGGCCTTTACCATGGAACAACGCGGCCGTTTTCTCGCCGTGCTGCGGCGCTGTCCGCACCTGGACCTCGCGGCCCTTTTTGTCCATGCGGACAACAGCGCCGGCCTGGAAAGCATTGCCACGGCGGGGCCATTTAATGCGGTGCGGGTGGGCTTGCTCCAATTCGGGGTGCTGCCGCGCCCTGGCTCGTTGCTGGCCGCCGTGCGGACGGAGCCGGTGCTCAGTTTTCGCACACGGGTCGGACTGGTGAAGCGTTTGCCGGCCGGCGCCAGTGTTAGCTATGGGCGCACGCACACCTTACCGCGTGATTCCTCCGTTGCGGTGCTCACCGCCGGCTACGGTGACGGCCTGCCGCGGGCGGCGAGCAATCGTGCCCAGGTGCTGGTGCATGGCCGGCGCTGCCCCGTGCTTGGCCGCGTGACGATGGACCAGACGGTCATCGATGTGACCGACGTTCCTGGGGTGGCCGTGGGTGATGAGGCGGTGCTCGTCGGCCGGCAGCGAGGGGCGGAGATCACGCTCGCCGAATTCAGCCGATGGGCGGACACCATCCCATGGGAGAGCCTGTGCTCGATCACCAAACGAGTCCCAAGGTTGTATCGCGCTGCTTTGGGATCGTAAGCCAGCGGCTTCGCCGGCGACGCTGCCGCCGGGGGCGCCGCGATCAGAAATTGAAATCCGGCCAGAAGCGGATCACGGCGTGTACGACGCAGAGGTTGGGCAGCACGAGCCACCACCCAAAATTTCTGCCGCGCGGAATTGTCAGGCAATAAGCCATGGTCATCGGCAGGCAGACCCGGGCGACGGCCCAGTAGCCCCCTCCGGCGCGGCTGCCCCATTCCGAGTCGCCGAGCACCCAGAAAAGCAGGGCAAAAGGCAGGGCCGCCCGTGTCCACCAAGAGCCAGATCGCAGCGCCTGACACATGACAAATCCCGACTGCCAGGCAAATCCCAAGGCAGCAATCGGCCCAAAGACGAATTGCCAATGACGGGAACCGGCGAGGATCGCGGCACCGCTTTCATAGAACTGACGCCCAAACGCCACGCCGGGCCAGCCGAAATTTTCTGCCCCGACGGCATTTCCGCCCACCGCCAGCCACTTTAGGCAGAGCATCCACAACGCGGCCGGCAATCCGGCCAGCAAGACAGGCAATAATTTTGACGGCCCTGCCGGGGCAATGCGCCATTTGGCAGGCAACAGCATTCCGGCGGCCAGGACTGCCGTTTCGCGCACAAGTCCGCCGGCCGCAAGCAGAAGGGCAGCGGTCCAGATCCGTTGAGGATGGCCCGCCAGCAGCACGACGGCGGTGGCGATCAGCAGCACAGCAGGCAAATCGGTCAATGATTCCCGGATGCTGTCCAGCACGCCCAGGTTCAGCAGGCACGTCGCCCAGACCAGCGCACCTGTTACCCTTTGGTCACGCGTCTCACGATACAACACCCACGCAAGCGCCCCCCAGGCGGCAACATTGATCAGGGCATAAACCTGCAACGTGAGCCAGGGGCGGCCAAAGCCGAGCGAATGCGCCAGCAATGGCAGCAGGATGCGTCGGGCCCGGTATTGTGGATTATCTAGCGTCCGGAGCACCTCGCTTGAGGTCAAATCGGGGTTAACGGCCAGCTGAGCGTAAAATTGGCCGTCATAACCGGCCTGGGGTGCAATGGCGAGGGACATGCCTTGCAACTCCGGAAGCTGCACGGACTGACGTTGCTGTCCAAACCGGATAAGGGCAGTAAACCCGCAGTCAGTCCGCCAGTAAGCTGCCACACCGAACATGATGTACGCGATGACAGCGGCGTAAATAGCGCGCCGCCATCCTCGGGATTTGGCATCCACCTGACCATTGGATTTCATGGAAGATTGTTGCGCCAGTATTTTGGGGCTGGGAGCGGCTCACCCTCCTGCCTTCAGGGCAAGATCGCCACCTCTCCGAAAAAATCTTTATCGCAACCGTCCCGCTGCGGCAAGAAATCCCGCAAAGTTCTCACGCCGGACTGGGAAAGGGGCGGCCTTCGCGGACGAGTCAAGTGCGGATGGTGATGGCCCCGTCGCCCGTAATGGCCGCCTGGATTTTGGCAAAGGCAGCGTTGACTTCATCATCCGTCAGGGTCCGGTCGGGGGCACGGAACACGAGGTTGAAGGCGACGCTTTTTTTGCCGGCGGGAAGGCCTGCGCCGTCATAGACGTCAAACACGCTCAAGCTCTCCAGCGCGAAGGTTTTCCCGGTGGCGAGCCGGGCCGTCGTAACGAGCGCTTTTTGCAGGTCGGCGGCAGGAGTGGCCGCATTCACCACCAACGCAAGGTCACGCAATGCGGCAGGTTGGAGGCTGAAGTCGGCGTACCGGCGACGGGAAGCAGCCCCCGCCAATTTTTCGGGTAAAATGGCGAAATGGCCGGCGTATACCTTGCCTTCAATGCCAAGCGCTTGGACGAGCGCGAGATCCACCAGGCCATAGTGGGCGAGCCAGCCACGATGCCGGAGTTCGCCGGCGGCAGCGGCATGACCGGTCTGCCAGCCCGGAGCGGGCTCTCCCTCAGGAGAAACATCGAGACGGGAAGGATCAATCCCCGCGGCCGTCGCAAGCGTCCCGGTCAGGTGTTTGACGGTATAAAAATCGGCAGGGGTCCGACGCAGCCAAGTGCGTTCCTGGTCACTGCCGCAAATCACAAACGCCGCGGCGGCACACTCCCAGGTTTGCCCATCATGGGCCAAAAAGATGCGACCGGTTTCGAACAGCCGCGATGGACTGGCACCTCTTGCCTGGTTTAATTTGAGTGTTTCGAGCAACCCCGCGACCAGCGTCGGCCG
>CAIXIZ010000284.1 GCA_903919625.1 uncultured Verrucomicrobiota bacterium | reverse complement strand
TGGGTCTTTTGAAATCTGGCTTTGAGGCGAGCTTGTTAAGCTGAGAACCGTTCAGCAATAGCGCCGGATGGACGAATTAGGGTTGGCGGCTGGCGAGGTAGGCCACGATGGCCAGCATGTCCTCCTCGGTTAGATTGACGACCGTGGCTTTCATCAGCACGGAATTTCCACCCGTCCGGGCACCGTTTTTCAGATCATAAAGCTGGCGCATGAGGTAGCTGGGAGAACGGCCGGCCAGTCGCGGTATGTCCGCAAGCCCCTTCAGGTCCGGACCGTGGCAGATGGCGCAGGGCAGGGTCTTTCCGCCGCCTCCGGTCGTGACCAGCTCGGCCCCTTTTTTAAGACTGCCCGTCGGCACGTAGGCGACATAGGGCGTCCGCGAATCGCGTAATTCGAAGCGCTCCAATTCGTCGGGTACCTCTATGATGCGGTTCCCAATTGGCTCCATGCTGCCGCCCGGTACTTTCGCCCAAATGCCCCCGACCACATAGGTCTGCGGAACCGTGTCCGCCTCCACGACCTTGATGAAAGTGGCGGGCTTGACGGTGGTGAAATAGGCCGCCGCCTCCGCGACTTCGGCCTCGGTCACGGCTTTCGCCACCGTGATCATGGAAGTCTGCGGTGACCGCTTCGGGTCGGAGCCCGGCCGGTCGCCGTTCTTGAAAGCGAGCACCTGTTGTTTGATGTAGGTGGGGGTGAGCCCGGCAATGCTGGAATTTTCGGGTCGGCCGCCACCGGTGGGCAGATGACAGTAGCCGCAGGCAAATACCTGGGGTTCGCGTCCTTTGGCCACGATGTCGGGCATCGCGGGGTGGTCTGCAGGATGCCAGTCCGGGATGGCGGAACCATGGGCGGCGATTTGTTTTTTCGTCAGCGCGACCGTGCTATCGGGAACATGCAGGGCGCTGCCGTCATCCGGTGCGGGCCGGGTGCTGCCGGCGGTTGCGGGCGGGGGAAAGGCCCAGCGCGGGGGTTCGGCGGCGACCGCGAATGCGGCCAGGGAAGCCATCGCCAAGGAGACGGTGAGGAGAGGGGGAATTGGCTTCACTGGGCCGGGAGAGGTTGAGGGTGGGGCATTGGACCAAAACGGACCGGTGCATACAGGACCCTGCGACGGTACCGGCTTCAACGCAAAAAAACTCCCGACGTTATCTCGCCGGGCTCGCGATGACGCGGGGAACCGCCCCCGCCTGTTTAACTGGCCAATGGAACTTTACTTCAGCTTGGGTTCCCACAGGCCCAGCATGGCCCCGGTAGGATCCTGGATGATGCTGAGCCAGCCCATGCCCTCGACGGGGGTCACCCCCTTGAGGATTTTGGCCCGGAGCTTTTTGGCCCGTTTGGTCGCAGCATCGATGTCCTTGACGTGGACATAGGGCATCCAGGCCGAAGGCGCCTTGGGGATGCATTGCTGCATGATACCGCCGCCGGTGCCCTCACCAACCTCGATCATGGTGTAGGCGCCGCCGGGGGTCGGCATCGGCAGATCGCTCAGCTTCCACTTGAACATTTTGGCATAAAACGCCTTGGCCTTGGGGACGTTGGTGGTGGCGAGCTCGGCATGGACGAATGGGTTGGGCATGATGGTGATGGGTCAGGACGGACGGTTGGA
>CAIXIZ010000283.1 GCA_903919625.1 uncultured Verrucomicrobiota bacterium | reverse complement strand
GTGGGCCTGGCCGACAACTGGCTGCGCCATGTGCAGGATGTGCGCGAGCAACACGACGCCTGCCTGTGCCGGCTGCCCGACGAGGCCGCGCAGAGCGCGCGGCTCTGCGAGCTGAACGTCATCGAGCAGGCGCGCCATGTGTGCCAGTCCTCGCCGGTGCTGGATGCGTGGAAACGGACCCAGCCGGTCAGCGTCCACGGCTGGATTTACGGGCTGGGCGATGGCGTGCTGCGCGACTTGCGCTGTTCCGCCGCCAGCCCCGAGGAGGCTGCCGTCGCACATAAACAGGCGGTGGCCGCGTTGGATGCTCCGCGGTAGGGACATTCCGCGCGGATGCCCGGCTGGGAATTGGGATCGGCGGTGATGAGAGCGGACGGCGAGCGTCGCCAACAGTCTGTCTTTTCAAATACTGAACCGGGGTCACCGACCCCGGCTACAATGGAATGCCCCGGTCTTACAGCTTGGCATGCGAACCGTCGCAGTAGGGCGCGTTCTTGCTGTGCTTGCAGCCACACCAGGCGACTTTTTTCGCCTCGGTCAGCACGACTTTCACGGGGGTGAAAGGGGTGCCTTGGTGCGAGCCGTCGCAGAATGGTTGGTTTTTGGACTGGCCGCAGGCACACCAATGAGAGGTGCCGGCGGGCATGTCTTTCACGAAGGGAGACTTTTGGGCGATGGTGGGTTGGCTCATGGGATGGGTCGTGGGAAGTTGAGGCGGAGTGGCCTTTTTTCTGGCGGCCAGCAAAGCGGCCTAGTGCACCGCGGGCGAGAAGATTACCGGAGCAGCGCGGCGGCGCACCAGAGCAGCGGAGCCTGGCCGTGGAAGTCGCCTCCGGTGCGCGGGCGGTCGAGGTAGTATTGGCGGTCGTCGCGTGCGCCCGTGCCGACGCAGACCTCCCGCAGGTTGGCGTCGGCGTCGAGGTAACCGACGAGGGCGAGCCAGGCCCGTTGCGCGGCGGGGCCGTAGGTCTTCGCGTCAAGCCAGCCGTTTTTCACCCCCGTGACGAACGCAAAGGCGAACATGCCCGTGCACGAAGTCTCCGGCCAGGCCATCGGATCGTCGATGAGCTGGTGCCACATTCCGTTTGCGTCCTGACAGGTGAGGAGCGTGGCCATCATTTTTTGATAACCGGCGAGAATGCGGGCCCGGTCGGGGTGGTTGGCGGGCAGTGAAGTGAGCAGCTCGGACATCCCGGCGGCGAACCAGCCGTCGCCGCGACCCCAGAAATAATGCACGGCGGGTTCATGGTAAAACAGCCCGTTGGGCTGCTGGAGCTTGTCGAGATAGGCGACGGCTTCGTGGGCGGCGCGGTCGAGATATTTTTTGGCTCCCGTCGCACGGAACGCCTGGGTTTGCGCCATCGTGATCATGAACATGTCGTCCACCCAAAAGCGGGTTTCCCAGGACAACCCGACGGCGACGGCCTCGCGGGCGGCGGCACCCAGCCCGGCGGGATTGGCCGGATTGTCCCACTGGCCGTCGGCGAGCTGGCGGGCGATGGGCAGATAGCGCTCATCCTTGGTCTCAATGAACAGCTCGAAGGGCAGGGCGGCAAAGACGTTGCAGTCCACGTTGAGGGACTTGGGCACGAGCCCGGCCTCGGTGCCGAAAAACGGCTCATAGCGGGTGACGAGCTGACGGGTGAGCGGCTGGTTGTCCGTGCCTTGGGCAAACTTGAGCGCGCCGTACCAGGCGCAGACCTCGGCGTAGTGAATGACCGGGGGCTGGCCGGACTGGGTCTGAGTCATGTGCCGCGGCCGGGCGAGGAAGTTGGCCGTGACCCGCCGGCCGACGTCCTGCGGCGCCGCGCCCGCCGGCCAGGGACCGAAGGCATATTTTGCGGGCGTGCCCGGAGCGACCGGGGTGTGCGTGCAGGCGCCCAGGCACGGCCATGCCAGCAACAGGACAATCCGGGGCAGGATATTCATAGGGCGCGAATGTGCGGGTACCCGTGACTGGCGGCAAGAAAAACTGCCGGAAACGGGCTTCCCAGTTCGCACCGGCAAACGTCTGCCCCTTGGCCCGCCGCTCTGCCGCGGGCGCGGCTTTAGGGTTTCGGGCGCTTTAATTCCTCGGCTATGGCCTGGCTGCGCCGCCGGGCGCTCAAAGCCATGAGCGGGCCCAGTTTTTTCTCCAGAATATCGCGATTGTTTGCGGCGACCTGATCGCCAGTGAAGGCGGCGAGATTAAAATAGGCCAGGGCTTCAATCTCGTTTTTCGGCACGCCGTCGCCAGTTGTATACATGAAGCCAAGGTGGAGTTGGGCCGAGGCGCTCCCTTGGTCGGCGGCTTTGTGATACCATTTGACGGCTTCAGCCAGGTCCTTGGGCACGCCATTGCCTTGGGCATACATAAGGCCCAGGTTGGTTTGGGCGGGTGCGTAGCCTTGGTAGGCCGCCTTGCGATACCATTGGACGGCTTCGGCGGAATCCTTCGGCACAGTTTCGCCTTGGGCATACATCACGCCCAGGCTGGTCTGGGCCGCCGCCTCGCCGTGTGCGGCGGCCTTGCGGTACCATTTTAAGGCTTCGGCCAAATCCTTGGTCACCCCGTCGCCTTGGGCATACATCAGGCCCAGGTTGTATTGGGCCGGGGGATAGTCCTGATCCGCGGCCTTGCGGTACCAATTGGCGGCATCGGCGGAGTTCTTCGGCACTCCGTCACCGCGGGCATACATCACACCCAGGTTGGTCTGGGCGGGAGCAGCGCCCTGGTCGGCGGCCTTGCGGTACCATTTGGCGGCTTCGGCCAAATCCTTCGGCACACCGTTACCCTGGGCGTACCTCGCGCCCAGGTCAAATTGGGCCGGGATGTCGCCGGCCGCCGCTTTGGTCCGCAAGTCGGCAAGACTGTCCGCGGCCAACCGCAACGGGGTGGTTGCGAGTGCGGCGGACAGGATGAGCCAGGCGGGCAAGCGGTAATTCACGGTGGACGGGAAAGGAGGGGAAAAAGGCGGACACGTTACCGTGCCATTCGGCTGCACGGTGGTTTAAGCGGCCCTGAAGGCGAGTCCATTTCAGCCGAATGCCAGCTCGGGCGGCGCAGCCTCAGGCGGTTCATGGCACTGCGGCCCTTCGTTGCGGCTGTTGCTCACAAACCGGTTGACCGGCCGCTGCTGCATCCGCTCCGCCGCCAGCGGCTGCGTGATTGACCGGTATTCATCGTCTGGCAACGGCTCGCGGCCGAGCCAGCGCGGCATGGTCTCCGGCGTCAGGATGACCGGCATCCGGTCGTGGAGGGAGGACACAAGGGCGTTGGGTTCGGTCGTCAGAATGCTGAAGGTGGCGACGGAGGCCGGAGCCGAAAGGCCGGCCGGGTCGGGTCCGCCTGGCTCCCAGATGCCGGCGAAGGCAAAAGGCTGCTCGTCCTTGAGCGTGAACAGGTGCGGGAGTTTCAATTTCCCCAACGTCTGCCATTCGTAAAATCCGTTGGCGGGAACCAGGCATCTTCGACGGGCGACGGCATGCTTGAAGGCGGGGAGCGTGGCGGCGGTCTCGGCCTTGGCATTGGGCAGCAGCTGGCGCTGCGACTCGTTGCGTGCGTAGGCCGGGACCAGTCCCCACCGCATGCCGCGCAGATCCGCCCCGCCCGCTCCGGCGGCGACGACTGGCATGACCTGCGTGAGGGTGACATTGAACCGGGGCCTGACCCACTCCGACCAGGGGGCGAGCTTTTGCGCCAGCGCATCGGCCAGGGCGGCAAGAGCCATGTCCGGCCGGTGTAACGTGTAGCGGATGCACATCAGTCCTCATCAAACGCCGCACCAGGTTTTAGGCAATTCCAACTGCCGGGATTCCCTCGGGTCGGTCTCAGTGCGTCATCAGGTAGAAGAGAATGTTGATCATGAGCGGATAGGAACGGGCCTCCGAAAACTGGCGGAAGTAGTCCGGATTTTCGCCCTCCCGCTCCCACCCGTCAGGCATGTCGGAGTTGTGGACGGCGAGCACCATGATGTGCTGTCGGTTGTCGAACCAGGCCCGGACATGCATGTCCTCCCAGCCGGCATAACCGGCCCGGCGGGGAGGGCTGGCGCGGGAGTTGGGATCGTTGGGATCATAATTGCGGTTCCATTGGGTGATGGTGGGCACCTGCAGCATGCTGGCCGGGCCCCGAAATTCGAAAACACAATGGAAGATCGGATGCGATAGTGGCAGGTCGACCCACTGGCGGCCGGGCAACACCTGCGCCATCTCGTTTTCGAGATTGAGCCAGGCGTTGGTGCCCCAGAAATCATTCACCACCAGCACGCCGCCCGCGCCGAGATATTTTTGGAGCGCGGCAATTTCCACGGCATTCAGCCGCATGCCTTCCACATGCTCGATATGGAGGAAAGGGTAGTCGAAAATGTCCGGGTTGGACAGCCACAGCACGCGTCCGTCGGGATCGACCTTGAGGGCGGTGAGCTGTTGCAGCCGGTAGGAGAGATTGAGGTCGGCGTCCGGATAATCATACCACCAGCCGTAATTGTCGGTGCCCGGGCTGGGCTGCGAGGAGAAGATGATCCGGGCAAACGTGAACACATCCGCGCTGAACTGCGGCGGATTGCGCCACGCGGGAAAATCGAAGCTGTGCGGGACGGACTCGCGCGCGGTGCGCACGGTGTTTTCATTGACGCTGCCCCCTCCTTCCAAAGGCCGGTACGGCCCGGAGCTGCGGGCCGGACCGCCGCGCCGCGGTGCCGTGGTGCCGTGGTGCCGTGGTGCCGTGGTGCCGTGGTGCCGTGGGAGCCTGCGCAAAACACTGGCCGACCGTCAGGGTTGCAAGCACAATCAGGGGCAGCCACGGCCCCAGGACGGACCGAACGGAAAAAAATGTGACCGGGGTGGGCGTCGGTCGGAGAACCATGCGGCGGGAGCCTGCCCGGCCGTCTGCTGGACGCAAGGTGGATTGCTTTGCCGGTGTATTGGCAAACCGGTCCGGACCGTCATCCGGCGGGCCATGGACCATGCTGGGGTCTGGTGGCTTAATGCACCGACCATGCGCGGGCTTGCGAGCGAGCCCGGGGTCTAGTGAACTGGCTCATGCGAGCACAACTGGTCACCAGGTTCCAGCAGACCTACGGCGTCGCGCCGACGGTGGTGGCCCGCGCGCCGGGACGGGTCGAGTTCATCGGCAATCACACCGACTACAACGGAGGCCCGGTGCTGGGCGCGGCCATTGACCGTCATGTCTGGGTCGCGCTTGCCCCGCGGCCGGACGGGCGGCGCCGTTTTCGCAGTGACCAGCATGAAGGCGAAGTTACCCTGGCCAGCAGCGCGATGGGAAAAAATTCCGGCCCGGCCAGCTG
>CAIXIZ010000282.1 GCA_903919625.1 uncultured Verrucomicrobiota bacterium | reverse complement strand
CCCGGCCGTTGAGCCAGCCTCGGGCGAAGCCGCGGGCAAAATGCGTCTCAAGCCCAAACTTTCGGTGGAACCGTCAGCCCCGGCGGCGCCAACTCCTGCGCCGCCACCTCCGGCCGGCGCTTTGACCCAGCCGCCCAGTTTCAAGCTGAAGCTTGCCACCCCGGTGGCGCCACCGGATCAAAATGCTCCGGGCGGAACACCGCCGGCCACCGTGCTGACAACGCCCGCCTTCAAACTGAAGCCGAAGGTCGCAGCGCCGCCGGCATCGAGCGGCAACACCGCGCCCGCCGCAGCTTCACTCCCGCCCGCCGTCGCTCCGAACCTGACCCAGCCTCCCGCCTTTGCCCTCAAGCCTCCGGCTGTGGCGGCCACGCCCGCGACCCCGGTCAGCGTGCCGCCTCCGCCACCGGTTGGCCTGATACCACCCGGACCTCCCGGATCCGCTCCGGTCGCGGCCAAACCGCCCACGGCCCCGCCGCCCAAGCTTCATCTCACCGCAGCTCCTTTTGCGCCCGAGGCCTCGCTCCAGCCCAAGCCCCCCGCTGCCGTCAAGGCCGCTACCCTGGCCGCCAGGAACAAGGCGGGGCGCAAGCGCATTCTCATTCTCGGTGGCACCGCCGCGCTTGTGCTGGTCGCGGCCGTCCTGTTTTTGTGGCAGACTTATTTTTCCAGTCCGCCGGCGCCTCCACCCAGGCCGGCGGTCGCCACCACCACCCCAAAACCTGCGCCTGCCCCCGCGTCCGTTGCCCCGACAGCTCAAACGTTGACTCAGACGGCACAAAATCTCGCCGCCCAGCCGGGCCAGGCCGTCACCAATATTCAGACTGCGCTGGCCGATGCCCGGGGCCGGGAGCAGGCGCGGGTGGACGCCGTCCTCGATGGCAAAGATCCGCCGGATCAACGGGCGCTCAATACTCCGCCGCCCGGTACGTTCACGCCCCAAGGGGTCCAGGCCGGTCCCAACGGCCCGCCCGCTGCCGTCGGCAACCCGCCGCCCGCGGCCACCCCGCCCGTTGCGCCCGCGTCCACCATCGCCTTCCGTGCCTGGGTCGACAGCGTCAAAATCGGCGGCGTCAACGGTACGGGCACGCTGGCCTTTATCAACGGCCAGACCCACCGTCCGGGTGACATGCTCGACAGTGCGCAGGGCATTGTTTTTGACAGCGCCGACCCCGCCAAAAAAGTGCTGGTGTTCCGCGATCGCACCGGGGCGGTCGTGCAGAAAAAATACTGAGCCGCTTCCGGCCGGCGGCCGGTTTTCCTGCCGGGGAATTACCAGACCTCGACCGGCCCCTTCGGCACCGGGATGGAGTCGCGCCGGAAAACATCCGGCTCGTCGGCGGGACGCATAAAGGACGCCTCCATGGGCGCGGGACGGAATTTTTCCTGCAGCTCCCCGCGTTCGTCACAGAACTGCGCCCGCCAGCTTGCGAATTCTGCCAAGGCGGTCTCAAAGTCCCCTCGGGAGGTGATGCGCACGACGGCATTTTTAAACACCCGTGCCGGGCCGAAACGTTTGGCATACCACGGTGCGACCCGGCGGAACTGCCGCGCGCCATTTTCCTCGCCATAAAACTCCACATATCTCTCGAAATGCCGGCGCAGCACCCGGATCCGTTCGGTGAGATCCGGCTCCGGCGTCATCTGGCCGGTCCTTAAAAGGATTTCGGTGCGCCGGAAAATCCACGGGTCGTAGAACGCTCCCCGGCCGACGCTCACTCCGGCGCAACCGGTCTCATGGAGCATGTGCCGGGCAGCCTCCGGCGTGGTGATGTCACCGTTGCCGATCACCGGGATGGATTTCACCGCCTGCACGACGGCACGGATGCCTGCCAGATTCACCCGCCCGGCAAATCCCTGGGCACGCGTCCGGCCATGGACAAACACCGCGGCGACGCCAGCGTCTTCCAGCACCCGCGCCAGGTCGGGGGCGGTGAGATTGGCGTCGTCCCAGCCCAGCCGCATTTTCGCGGTGACGGGTATTTTCACCGCGGCAATCATGCCGCGCACGAGTGCGGCGGTCTTGTCGAGCGCCGTCATCATGGCCGAGCCGCCGCCGATGCTGACGACCTTTTTCACCGGACAGCCCATGTTGATGTCCACTGCCTGCACCCCGAGCGCCTCGCACATCACGGCGGCGTCGCGCATCTCCTCCGGCACGCTGCCAAAGAGCTGGATGGCGAGCGGGCGGTCTTCCGCGCACGTCCGCACCAGGCGCATTGCGCCTGCGCTGCGCTCCAGCAAGGAGCGGGCGTTCACGAGATCCGTCGTCGCCCAGCCCAGGCCGCCCAGCTCCCGCACGGTGAGCCGCATGGGCAGGTTGGTGTAACCCGCCAGCGGCGAGAGAAACAGGTTCGACGTGAGCTCGTGCGGACCAAGGCGCATCCGCGCCAGCCTGCGCCTCCGGCCCGCCCGTGCAAGCCCGCCGCCGCCCGCCCCTGCCCCTCCGCCCGGTATCCTCCCCGTCCACCGCCCCTGTCCCTCATCCGGAAAAGTGTAACCTAATGGGTTACACTTTCACAGCGACAGATCACGTCCGGCGCGGTATTCGGCCAGCCAGTGGAGGAGGCGCAACGTGATCTCGGCGTCCGGCAGCCGGAGCCGGCCGCTCAGGTAATCGCGCAACCGCTGGCGCGGGAGACCGAGATAGCGCGCGAGCCGTGCCTTGGCCCCATAACGGTGCAGTTCCGCCCGCAGCAGTTTGGCGCACACGGTCCACATCGGGCTTTCATGGCCGGCCCGCCTGACGCGGTAGCCGCGCTGCCGCCGGTGGTGCAACGCCATTTGCACCCGGTGTGCGCCCGCCTCCGCCGCCAGGGCAAACGCGGTGCTCAGGTCCAGCCAGACTTTGATTTTGGGATGAGTGGGTAGCATGAGGTCGGAAGTGTAACCTATTGGGTTACACTTCCAGGGACACAATTGCCAGATGGATTTTACGGCCGGGGGCCGTGGGCGGACGGGTCAGAGGGCGCGGAGCGCGGTTTTCATCCGGGCCAGAGCCTCCGCCAGCGTCGATTGCGGACAACCGAAATTCAGGCGCACGTGGCGGCCGCGCGGTTCGCCAAAGTAGACGCCGTCGCTCAGGCCGACGCCATGCTGCTCGAAATGCGCCACCGGGTCGGCGAGGCCGAGCGCCGCGACGTCGAGCCAGGCGAGATAGGTCGCCTCCAGCGGGGCTTCGAGCTTCACGCCGGGCAGCTCGCGGGCCACCCAGCCGGTGAGCAAGTCGCGGTGGCCTCGCAGGGTCGCGAGCAGCTCCTGCCGCCAGGGCTCGCAGTCCCGATACGCCGCCTCGCACGCGGTGTAGCCCAGACAGGTCACCTCCGCCACGATGCCCGCCGTCGCCCGCACAAATTGCGCCCGCAACGCGGCGTCGGGGATGATCGCGAGCGAAGTGCCGAGGCCGGGGACGTTGTAGGTCTTGCTCGGGGCCATGAGCGTGATGGTGCGCGCGGCGATTTCCGGCGACAGCGTCGCGGTGGGAAGGTGGGGCAGCGCCGGATCCAGAATGAGATCGCAATGGATTTCGTCACTGCACAGCAGGAGGCCGTGCCGCAGGCAGAATTCCGCGAGCCGCACCAGTTCCTCGCGCCGCCAGACGCGGGCGAGCGGATTGTGCGGGTTGCAGAGCAGGAAGATTTTGGTGCGGGGCGTCACGGCGCGCTCCAGCGCGGTCCAGTCGATTTCCCAGCGGCCAGCGTGCAACGCCCACATCACCTGCGTGGAGACGCGCCCACCGTGCCGGGGCGTGGAGAGAAACGGCGGATAGACGGGGGCGAGCGTCAGCACCTCCTCGCCTGCCGCCGCGCAGGCCGCCGTGACGACATTGAGCCCGACCACGAGGCCCGGCAGCCACACGAGCCAGGCCGGATCCACCGTCCAGCCGTAGCGTTGGGCGCATGCGGCCACAAACGCCTCTGTCGTTGACCGCGTGGGGCGCGCATAGCCGAAGACCCCATGCTCCACCCGTTGGTGCAGCGCGGCAATCAGCGCCGGCGGCGAGCGAAAATCCATGTCGGCCACCCACAGCGGCAGCACATCGCGGCCGGCATACTTCTGCCATTTCTGCGAGTCGGTGTCCCGGCGTTCGGGCGGCGTGTCGAAATCAAACTTCATGGAGCCGCCCAGTTGTGCCACCGCAACGGTAACGCGCAAACTTTTCCCACTGTGCCACCACTGCCGGGACCATATTGCCCACCGTGGCAAACCCGCAGGAAAAACAAGTCCCTCCGCCGCCGCGATTTGCGTGCGCCGCCCTCTCCGGCATCCCGCCTGCAGAGGGTTCCGCCATTCGGAAGATCCATTTCTGTAACCAACCAACCATCACCAACCACCAAAGGAAAACACCACCATGAGACTCGTTCATTACACCTATCCCAACTACCGTGCCTTCGCCTCCGCGCCGAACGGCTTTGTCCGCCCGTCCTATGGCGCACTCGACGCCGGCCTCAGCCGGCTGCTTGCCTCCGCGGCGGGCGGGGCCGGCGCTACCGCCGGATTCCCCGTCGAACTGCGCGAAGACGCCAACAACACCTACGTCCGCGCCGAGCTGCCCGGGGTGCGTCGCGAGGATATCAACCTCGAGCTGGCTGACGGCGCGCTGGCCATCACCGCCACCTACCGGCAGAAAGCCGGCGATCAGGAGGAGACCTGCTCGCTCAACCGTACCTTCCGCGTCCCGGAGGCGGTGCAAGCCGACAAAATCGCCGCCGTCTACGAGAACGGCGTGCTCACCCTCACGCTTCCGAAAGCCGAGGCCGCCAAACCGCGCAAGATTGCGGTGAGCTGAGGTCGGCTGGTTTAACGGTCAGCCACGTCGGGGGACGTCACACCGCCCGGATCAGTGGGGGTGTGACAGAACCCGGCGTTGGCGGTCGCTTCGCGACACTTGGCATGCTGCGCGATTCCCTCACCCCGGCAGTCGCCCTGTCGGTAGTGGGTCAGTTTGGAAATTGTAGGTCGGGGTTTATCCCCGACACGTCGGGCGTGAAGCCCGCCCTACAAGGGCAACGGCAAACTGCCCCACTACCGCCCTGTCGTGCGGCTTGCGGCGGGCGGGCGGGAGAGTTTCATTAGGGCCGTGAACTCTCGCCAGCCAGCTTCATCTGACACGGAGCCCGTGCTGCTCTATGACGGCGAGTGCGGCCTCTGCAACCGCACCGTGCGGCTCCTGCTGCGGCTCGACCGGCGGGGTGCGCTGCGGTTCGCCCCGCTGCAAGGCCCAGCGGCGCAGACCTACCTGCGCGCCCATGCGCTGCCGACGGACGATTTTGAGACGCTGGTGTTCATCCCCGACTGGAAGCAGCGCGAGCGGCCGGAACATCTGCTCCGGACCGACGGGGTCGTGGGCGCGCTCCGCGCATGCGGGAGCCCGGCGGCGGACGGGCTCGCCTGGCTGCGCGTGGTGCCGCGCGGGCTGCGCGACGCGGGCTACCGGCTGGTCGCGCGGACCCGCCAGCGTTTTTTTGGCAAATGGGACAGCACCTGCCCGCTCCCCCGCCCCGAATGGCGGGCGAGATTTTTCGAATGACGAACCCAGGGGGACTGAGGTGCGGAACGCCCGAAACCAAACCAACCGCCAAAGTCGCATCCTGAATGGTTGCCCGGTCTTCAGCTTTTTCGGTTTTCGGCCCTCCAGCCTTTCCGCCGTTTATTTTCCATGTTTCCCGAAATATCGCGCCCCTCGAAAAATTTCACCGCCATGCCCGCGCACGAGCGGCTGGGGGTCTGCTTTCACCATAGCACGCTGGAGTTTGACGCCACCATCGAGCACATCCTGCACTCCGACAGCCCGGTGAGCTATCATGGGATCATCGGGGGCGACGGCACCCGCTGCACGTTTGTGACCGATGAGCTGATCGCATGGCACGCCGGGGCGTCGGCCTTTCTGGGCCGGACGCGGTGCAACGATTTTTTGCTCGGACTGGCCTTTACGGGCAACACCTACCAGGCGCCGCTCACCGCGGCGCAGCACGCCAGCGCCCTCGAATGGCTTACGCTCCGCTGGAAGCGCCACGGCTGGACGCCCGCAGTCATGACCGACCACCGCACCATAGCGCCCGGCCGCAAGGACGACCTCAATCCGGCCGAGTGGACGCGGCTGCACGCGGCGATCGTCGGGCGGTTTGGCCACAGGTGAAGGCCGTGACCAGGTCGCCAGCCGGAGGCAGAACCTTTGCCGCCAAAATTAACAGGCCGGGCGGCAACCCTCAGATTCGCCGGCAGATCATCCCGGGAGTGGTTTCCCCTTGAGCCGAAGCATCAGGTGCGCATTGTATGTCCGCCTACCGGCATCGTACCATGCAACGCCCCCTCGAGACCCCCAAGCTCCCCAAGCTGCCTTTCTTCGCGGGCAATCTGGTTTTGCTGATCGCCGCGTGGGTCATATTCAGCCAGGCGGCCAGGCCGCTGGCGGGCACCCCGCTGGTGGCGCTCACCATCTGTGTCTCCCTGGCGGCGATGGCGGCATGCGTGCCGTTTCTCGCGGACTATACCCGCCAGCAGGATACCGCGCTCGACGAGCGCCAGCGCGCGCTCGAAGCCCTCGCCCGCACCACCGCCGAAACCGCCGAACAAATTGGCATCGCGGCCACCGGCCTGCACACCATCACCGAGCTCGCGCAAAAAAACCTGAAATCCGCGGAGCAGATCCTGCCCCGCTGGCAGGAAAAATCCCAGGAGTTTGTCCAGCGCCTCGCCGAAGCGAACTCGGCCGAGCTCGAGTCCCTGCGCCGGGAAATCAATGCCTTGCGCTCGGCGGAGGCCGGAAAACTCGCGGCGGCCGCCGAAAAAATGGCGCAAACCGCCGCGGAGCTGGCCAGGCTCGACGCGGCGCTCCGCAAACCGCGCCCCGCCACAGCGTCCGGACCAAAGCCGGTTGAAAATTCCCCCGCGCCTGCCCCGGCCAATGAAGATTTCACGCAGTTGCCGGCCTCACCCCCGGCCACCGTCCCGGCCGCAGGCAGATCGGCTGGCGAGGCGACGGCTGCGGCCGCCGCCGCCGTCCCGACCACGCCTGAGAGTGCGCCAAAACGGGCGGCAATCGCCGAGCCTGCTCCGCCAGCTGTGCCCGACCCCGGTCAAAATATCGCGCCGCCCGAAGCCGGCGTCATTTCCGAGGTGCACGCCAACGCCCTGGCCGCTGCCATCGCCGCGGCCGATGCCATGGTGATGGAGGTGCCGCACGAGGAGCTCGGAACCATTTCTCCCTTCCCCT
>CAIXIZ010000281.1 GCA_903919625.1 uncultured Verrucomicrobiota bacterium | reverse complement strand
GCCGATTTCATCGAGGATGATGAGCGAGCGGTCGGTGGCATTGTTGAGGATATTGGCGGTTTCGTTCATCTCGACCATGAAGGTCGAATTGCCGCGGGCGAGGTCGTCGCTCGCCCCCACGCGGGAAAAAATGCGGTCCACGAGGCCGATCTGGCAGGATTTGGCCGGCACCCAGCAGCCGACCTGCGCCAGAAGCGTGATGAGCGCAACCTGACGGATGTAGGTGGACTTGCCCGCCATGTTCGGGCCGGTGAGCAGGGCCAGTTGGGCGTCGGTCGACGACAGGGCCGTGTCGTTGGGCACAAAGGCCTGGGCGCCACGCACGGCGGCGGCGTCGGGGGCCTTGAGCACCTGCTCGACCACCGGGTGGCGGCCGTCCGCAATGGCGAGGGTGTCACTCTCGTCGAGGACGGGCTGGCAATAGTCCCACTCGCGGGCCAGGACCGCCCAGCCGGCGAGCACATCGAGCTCCGCCAACGCCTCAGCGGTCTGGGCCAGGGCGACCGACTCGTCGAGGACGGCGGCGACCAACGCGGCGAAAAGCACCTGCTCCCGGGCCAGGGCGTTCTCCTCGGCGGAAAAAATTTCCTTCTCCTTTTTGCGCAGGTCCTCGGTGACGTAACGCTCGCCCCCGACCGTGGTCTGGCGGCGGATGTAGTCGGCGGGAACCAGGTGGAGATTGGCCTTGGTGACCTCGATGTAGTAACCGAAATTTTGCGTAAAACGCACCTTGAGGCTGCGAATGCCGGTGCGCTGCTGCTCCGCCGTCTCGAGGGCGGAGAGCCAGGTTTTGTTCTCGCTGGTCAGGGAGCGGAGGCGGTCGAGCTCCGCATCGTGGCCGGGGCGGATGAGGTTGCCGTCGGCCACATCGTTGGGCAGCTCGTCGGCGAGAGCGGTATTCAGGAGGGAACGCAAAGCCGGCAGTTCCTGCAGTGCGGAGTGCGGACTGCGGAGTGCGGATTTTTCGCCAAAGGCGGCCAGCGTCGTGCGGAGCGCCGGCAATTGCGCGAGGGTGTCGCGGATGCCGCCGAGTTCGCGGGGGTTGCGGAGGCGGTTCTGCAGGCGGCCGAGGATGCGGGTCAGATCGCGGACTTGGGTGAGCGCGGTGCGCAGATCGGCCAGCAGCGGAGGCTGCGCGAGGAGTTCGCCCACCAGGGAGGAGCGGCGCCGGACTTCGGCGAGGTTCAGCGGCGGAGCGGCGAGCCAGCGTTCCAGCAAACGTGCGCCGGCGGCCGTGGCGGTACGGTTGATGGCGGCGAGCAACGAGCCGTCGCGGGTACCGCGGGCGGAGGTAAAAATCTCCAGATTGCGCAGGGTCGCCGGGTCGATGAGCAGGGTGCGGGCGCTGCGGTATTCCTGGAGGGCGCGGAGATTTTCCGGCCTGGCACAGAGATTTTCGGTCGCGTAGGCGACGAGCGCCCCGGCGGGGCCGAGGGCGGGATGGTCGGGCGCCAGGCCGAAGCCTTCCAGATTGAGCACGCCCAGGGCGTCCATCACGGCCCGTGCGCCCGCGGCGGTTTCAAAATGGTAGGAGGGCTGTTCGGTGGTGACGCGGGCCGCGGAAAACGCGTGCAGGGCATGGCGGGCGGTCTGGTCGTGGGCGGCGGCGGCCCAGCGGGCGGGTTCACCCTCGGCCACCAACAGTTCGGCCGGATCGAGCGCCGTGAGGACGGGCAGGAGATTTTCGACGCGGGAGTCGGTGGCGACCTTGAATTCCCCGGTCGACAGGTCGAGCCACGCGGCATGTAGCCCGGCGGCATTGAGGGTCAACGCGGCCAGATAGTGGTTGCGCTGCGCGTCGAGCTGGCTGGCGGCGAGGGTTGTGCCGGGCGAAAGGATGCGCGTGAGCGCGCGGCGGACAAGTTTTCCGGCGGTGGCCGGTTCCGCCTGGTCGCAAATGGCGACCTTTTTCCCGGCGGCGAGCAGTTTGTTGACGTAGTTGTCGAGGGCATGGGCCGGCAGCCCGGCCATCGGATGGTCCTGGCGTTTGGTCAGCGTGAGACCCAGGAGCCGGGAGGCGGTGACCGCATCGTCAAAGAACAGCTCGAAAAAATCGCCCAGCCGGAAGAGCAGCAAGGTGTCGGGCGGCAGGCCGCGCTTCACCTCGAAATATTGCTGCATCATGGGGGTGGGCTTGGCGTCGGCGGGCATGGCGGGGGAAGAGTGGAAACCACGAAACCCTC
>CAIXIZ010000280.1 GCA_903919625.1 uncultured Verrucomicrobiota bacterium | reverse complement strand
TAACCTATTAGGTTACACTTATCCTGTTATGGCCCGCGGCTGCAGCTCCGTCGGTGCCGTATTACCTCATGAATAACCCAGCCAATCCACCGGATAATCGACGGCCCACGACGGCCTTCACCACATCCGAAAGTGTAACCTAATAGGTTACACTTTCGGATTAGCCACTCCGCCAGCGAAGTCGGCGTTTGACCGTTCACCACAAGGAGCGGCTCCAGTTCAATTTAAACCGTTCTAGATCGGCTGCAGGACAGTTCGCTGACCCGGCGTTGTGATTCGGAGTCGGCTTGACGAGCCGGCCCGCACCACCACCGGCAGCGGTGGAATTTAATGAATCTGGCAAAACAGGGAGACGCCCGGTCCGTCCCGGCTCTCCCGAGCCGGGCCACGTTCTCCGCGTAGCCCGCTTCGGGAAAAGCGGGAATCTGCGGCAAAAGCAGTCAGGTTATTTCGCGGACCACAGCGGCTTTATCCGAGCCGGAATATTGGAAGTCTTCCGACGGTGCGGAGCAAGCGCAGGGCGCGGGCCTCGGCCCGGCGCATGACCCGCTTTTTGGCCGGAACCAAATCATCATAGCCGGCGAGGTGAAGCCAGCCGTGGACAATATAGAGCGTGAGCTCGGCGCTGAAGGCGTCCCAGCGCCGATGCGCAGGCCTACGGGAACGTCGGCCGGCCGGGTCAAGGTGACGGAGGGCGGCATCGACCGAAATGCAGATCTCCCCGGCGAGCCCATGCGCCGGGTCGCCGGCAAAGGTGATCACATCGGTCGGCGCCGGGTCGTCCAGAAAATCGGCGTGCACTTTTGCCAGGGCGGCGTCGGTGAGAAAGGCGAGCGAGAGCTCATCGGAAGGACAGCGCGGCGAAATTTTGGGCTTTGGATTTTGGATTTTGGAATCCTGAAAATGGGCGTCGAGCGTGTGGACCATGCGAACGATGGCACGGCGGTCGAGTCGCAGCCGCGGATAAGCGGCATGGATCGTGACCAAACGGGATGTATCTGACCGGGGGAGCGAAGCCGGCGATATTGGGGCAGATCGGGCCATGCGGATGCGCGATGTCAGCCTTCCGCCGTCCGGCCTTCGGGATTCATTCCTTCAGTCTTTGCCCCGGCAACGGGATACTCCACCCGGGTATGGGTCATATTCAGGAGGGTGCGGGCAAAGCTGGCCTTAATCCGGCCCAGTTCCTCAAACGTCAGAGGTGCCTCATCGAGCTGCTGGTCGTCGATCCGTTCGCGCACAATGCGTTCGATCACCCCATCCAGCAGCTCAGGCGTCACCGCCCGCAGGGAGCGCGCCGTGGCCTCCACCCCATCGGCCAGATGAATGATGGCGCTTTCCTTGAAACGCGGGCGCGGCCCGGCATAGCGGTAGGCGGCCCCGATGGGCGCCGCGGGTGAATCGGCCGGGACCGCATGCAGCACGGAGAACGGCATGACCCCTCCCCGCGGTTCCAGGCTGCGCTCCCCGGCTCCGGTGGTGATGGCGCCCGGAAACGGCGTCCGCGACTGTTCCAGGGCGCGTTGGTAGAAATACCGCACAAGTGTCGTGCCGTGGTGTTCGCGGATCACATCCACGACCGCGCGGGGGAGCTTGTGCTTGCGGGCGAGACCCACGCCATCCTCGACGTGCGCGCGGATGATCTCGGCCGAACGGACGGGCGGCAGCCGGTCGTGCGGGTTGACCCCGGCACGCTGGTTTTCGCCGAAATATTCCGGTCGCGTGGTCTTGCCGATGTCATGATAGAGCGCGCAGACGCGGGCGAGCAGCGGATTCGCGCCGATGGCGGCGGCGGCATGCTCGGAAAGCTGGGCCACCATGAGCGAATGGTGGTAGGTGCCGGGCGCTTCCAACTGCATGAGCCGCAGGAGCGGGTGATTGTAATCGGTGAGCTCAAGGAGGGTGATGTCGGTCGTCCGGTTAAAGAGCGATTCCAGCACCGGGAGCAGTCCGACCACGATGACCCCGCTGAGAAGCCCCGTGCCGAGGCCGGTGCCCATGTGCTTGAGCACGGTGAGCGGCTCCAACTGGTCCACCACCCCAAGGAAGAGCGCGAACAGCGCGACCGTCAGCCCGCCCAGCGCGGACGCACGCAGGATGCCGGCCCGCCGCCGCGTATGCCGCCCGCCATGGATTGCGACCATGGAGCCAAGGAACGTGAGCACCAGCAGCTCCAGCCGGTGGCCGTAGATGACACTGGTGAAAATTGAGATGAGCAGCGCCATCAGGCTCGCGGTGCCGGCATCGATCAGGATGGCGATGAGCAGGGGTGCGATGGCGGTGGGGGCCAGGTAAGGCAGCAGCGAGGCGGAGTCCGGGTCGTTGGCAAAAAAAGGCAGGCTGGTCAGCGCGTAGCTCAGGCGTACGAGCACAAGGTTGACCACGACCACGAGCGCGAGCAGCGCCAGCCGCCCGTTGCTCTGGAGCGTGGCGCGGTCCTCGAGCCGGATGAAAATGGTCCCAGCCATCACCATCGCCAGCACGAGCAGCACCCGGTAGAAGATTTGCAGGGTGTCGTGATACTCCTCGTCGCCGTGCGCCAGCAGGTAGTTGCGGTTCGCCGTCAGCATCTCGGCCTGTGCCTCGGTCACGCGCGTGCCCGGCTCGATGATGGTCTGCCCGGCGGTCACCTTGACGGCCACGGGCTGCAGCGCGGCCAGCGCCGCATCCACGCGGGCCTTCGTGGCCGCCTCGTCGAACATCACGTTGGCCGTCACGCCTCGGCGGAAAAATCCGAACAGCATCTGCACCATGGCCGGAGGCAGGCCTTCGCTGGCGAGACTGACCCGGAGAAACGTCAGGGCGTCGGCCATCGTCTGCACCGGGCGGGTCGAGACCGAGCCGTCCGGACGCGTCAGTTGAAAAACCGTCACCCCGCCCGGCGTGGCGGCGGGATCGTTGGATTGGACCCCGTCGGCGTAAATCTGCCGGAGTGCCGCAAGCCCCGTGCGTCCGATGGCCTCGCGGGCTTTGGCGTCGCCAGCGTTGAGAAATGC
>CAIXIZ010000279.1 GCA_903919625.1 uncultured Verrucomicrobiota bacterium | reverse complement strand
TCCGCGCTCGGCGAAAACATCAGACCGGTGCCTTCGGCCGGGTCATCGTCGAGATCGATCACCGTATCGGCCAGGCCACCGACCCGGCTCACCAGCGGGATCGTTCCATAGGCCTGCGAATACATCTGGTTGAGTCCGCAGGGTTCAAATTTTGAGGGCATCAGGAAATAATCACTCCCGGCCTCGACGAGATGGCTCATGGCTTCGTCCAGGCGAACGGCCACGACAACCCGGCCGGATGAAGTGGCGGCCAGCTCGCGCATGCCCTCAATCAGGCGGGCATCGCCGGTGCCAAGCAAGATCAGCCGGGCATTGGCCGTCCGGAAAAAATCCGCATTGGCGAGCAGCAAATCCACCCCCTTTTGTTCGGTGATCCGGCAGACCATGCCAAACACCGGCCCGGCAAAACGCGGATCCAGGCCATGCTGGCGCAACAGCTCGGCGCGGCAGACGGCCTTGCCCGCAAGGTCCGTGACAGAGTATCGGGCCGGCAACAGGCTGTCTTTCGCCGGATGCCAGACCGCCGGGTCGATGCCGTTCAGCAGGCCGACAATATCACCGGCGCGGGTTTGCACGACCCCGTCCAGACCACAGCCGAACTCGGGGGTCTGGATCTCGCGGGCATAACGGGGGCTGACCGTCGTGACCCGGTCGGCGAAGAGCAACCCGCCTTTCATCATGTTGAGCTGGCCATAAAACTCGATGCCGTCGATCCCCATCAGCTCGTCGGGCAGATTGGTCCGGAAGAACGAACGCATGGGAAACACGCCCTGAAACGCAAGATTGTGGACGGTGAACACGGTCTTCATGGCCAGGGTCGCACCATGGCGCTGCTCGGCATGACGCAACAGCAGCGGCAGCAAGGCGGCCTGCCAGTCGTGGGCGTGGACGATGTCGGCCCGCAGTTCGGCGAGCCGCAGGGTCTCGACCACGCCCTTGCAGAAAAAAATAAACCGGTGGTGATTGTCCTCGTAGTCGCGTTCGGGGGTGCCGTAGAGCTGGCGGCGGTCAAAGAACTCATCCCGGCAGACAAAGTAGACCGTCAGATTGGCACGGGGGGAGAACGACCGCACCTCCCCGCTCATGAAACTGTCGCCCATTTCAATCCGCAATGGCAGCTGTCGCACGGCCGTGGCGGCGAGGGGATGTTCCACCGCGGCCCGATAGCCCGGCAGGAAGACGGCGACGTCGTGGCCGGCATCGGCCAGGGCATGGGCGAGCGCCCCCACGGCATCCGCCAGCCCGCCGGTTTTCGCATAGGGGTACATTTCGCTGGCGACGTGGACGATTTTCATCGCCCGGAGTGAAATGAACCGGTTGCATTTTGCCAGCCGCAAAACCGGGCATGTCGCGCGCCCCGCGCAGGCCTGGATTGCGCCATTCTCAATGAAATTTCGCGAACGCCTTCTCGCCCGCCTGCGCCAATCAGATTATCGTCCGGTCAACGACACCACCCTCGCCCGCCAACTCGGCCTCAACCAGAAGGCCCGCCAACAGTTTGCCCACGAGCTGCGCCAGCTCCTGACCCAGGGTGACGTGGTCCTCGTCCAAGGAGACCGGCTCGCCCTGCCGGGCAGCGACGGCGTGGTGGCTGGCAAGATCCAGTTTCGGGGCGGCGGGTGGTCCTTTGTCATTCCCGACGCCGTTCCCGGCCGGCCTGCGCCGGACTCGGTCAACATTCCGCCGGAAGACAGCGGGGTTGCGCTGCCCGGCGACCGCGTCGAGGTGCGGGTCAACCCCCGGCTCTCACGGCGCCGCGACGGGCGGGGCGATGAGCAGACCGGGCAGGTCGTCGGCATCATCTCGCGTGGTCGTGCGGAGATTGTCGGCACTTTGCACCATGACCGCGCGGGCTGGCATGTCGTGGCCGACGATCCGAAATTCATCCATCCGATCGCCAGCAATGATCCGGCGGCCTGCGGCCTCAAACCGCCACCCATCGCGGGCGACAAAGTGGTGGTGCGCCTGCGCGAATGGACCCAGCGCGACCGGCCCATCATGGGCGAGCTGACCGAGCGCCTGGGCAAAACCTGGGAGCCCAGGGCCGAACTGCTCGGCGTCTATCGCAAATTTTCCCTGGATCCGCGCTTCCCGGTGGAGGTGGAACGTGAGGTCGCCACCCTGCCGGATCATGTCCGGCCACGCGAGGCCGCCGGCCGGCTCGACTACCGGGAGATTCCGACCTTCACCATCGATCCGGATGATGCGAAGGACTTCGACGATGCGCTCTCGCTGGAAACACTGGAGGGGGGTGATGTGCGTGTGGGCGTCCATATCGCCGACGTGTCGGCCTATGTGCGACCGGGCACCGCCCTGGACCGCGAGGCGCAACGGCGCGGCAATTCCACCTACCTGGTGGGCACCGTCGTGCCGATGCTGCCGGAAAAATTGTCCAACGGACTGTGCTCGCTCGTCGAGGCCCAGGACCGCCTGACAAAGGCCGCCTTTCTCATTTTCGACAAAACCGGGCGGCACAAGGACACGACCTTCGCGAACACCATCATTTGTTCGCGCAAACGCCTCACCTACAAGCAGGCCTATGCCCTGCTCTTTGCGCGCGACCTCGCATCCGTCCGCGAACTCCCGAATCCGCCCAAACACCAGACCGGGTCGACCGGCCGGGCGCTGAGCTCGCTCACCGACCTCGAGCTGGTGGACCTGCAAAGCTGGATCCGCAAGCTCTGGACGATTGCCAGCAAGCTCCGGCGCGATCGCATGGCGCATGGCAGCCTCGACCTCGACATGCCGGAGACGAAGGTTTTCGTCGACGCCGAGGGTTACGCCGACCGCCTCGAGAAGATCGAGCACGACGAAAGCCACCAGCTCATCGAGGAGTTCATGCTGGCCGCCAACGAGGCGGTCGCCCGGCTCACGCGCACCTCGCGCCTGCCCTCGCTGTATCGCGTCCACGACCAGCCCGACGAGGACAAGCTGGCCGAACTGCGCGAGCTGCTCGCCAGCTTCGGCATCCAGACGGGCGACCTGACGCAGCGCCCGGAAATCGTGCGCCTGCTCGCCACCCTCAAGGAACACCCGCAGGGACACACCCTGCGCACGCAACTGCTCCGCAGCCTGAAAAAAGCCGGCTATCGCGGCACCGCGGACGGCCATTTTGGCCTGCACAAACGCGATTACACGCACTTCACCTCTCCCATCCGCCGGTATTCCGACCTCGTCGTCCACCGGGTGCTCGATCATTACCTGGCCCGGCACGACGGCCGCACCCCCGGGTATGACATGGCCCGCATCGGCTCACTGGGCGAGCATCTGAGCCTGACCGAAATCAACAGCAGCGAGGCCGAGCGCGAATCGCAGAAAATCAAGCTGCTGGAATTCTTCGAACGCGAACTGGCCAGGAAAAAGAAAACCCGCTTCCCCGCAGTCATCACGGACGTGCGCCCGCATGGATTTTTTGTCGAGCTGGTGGAATCCATGGCATTCGGGCTGGTGCCGGCGTCGGCCCTGGCGGAGCCGACCATGTTCAGCGAATCGGCCCATGGCACGCTGGTCGGCCGCAAGTCGAAGCGCCGCTTCTCCCTCAACACCCGCCTTGACGTCGAGGTCTACCGCGTCGACCGCGTCAAACGCCTGATTGATTTCCGGCCGGCGCAAGAGATGGAAAAATGATTTTTGGGCAGGAAGCCAGGAAACCAGGAACGCAAGGGCCGACCGTCTTATGATTTTTCTGGTT
>CAIXIZ010000278.1 GCA_903919625.1 uncultured Verrucomicrobiota bacterium | reverse complement strand
TCGGCGCCGAACAGCAGTTTCGCCCGGTCAATGGCGATCTGTTCGACCTTGTCCACCTGCTCGCAGCCGCCATACCAGCGTTTCCCCGGATAACCCTCGGCATACTTGTTGGTCAGCACGCTGCCCTGCGCCTGCATGACGGCGGGATAGGTGAAATTTTCCGACGCGATCAGCTCAATGTGGCTTTGCTGGCGGGCCAGTTCGGCCGCGATGACAGCGGAGATCTCAGGATCGAGGGCGGAAAGCGGGGAGGCGTTTAACATTGCGGAGGGTGAAGTGGCGAGGTGGAGGGAAAATGAGGAGTGCGAGGCCAGGGAGAAAATGCCCGGTTCGCAACCCGAAATCAGCGCAATTTCGCGGCTGGTGGCCGGCCCGACGTCGTTGCATAATGCCCTCAGGCCGGTTTCGGCGCCAGTTTCTTCAGAAACTGCACCAATGAAGGCAATGCCTCGACCAGCTCGTCCCGGCAGGCCTCATAGCGGCTGAACGGGCCTCCGTAGGGATCGGCGATCTCCTTGTCCCCCACGGGCATGAACTCCCGGAACAGAAAAACATTCCGGGGCGGCGGATCAAAGAGCAGATGGATCATGGCGCGGTGGCTCTCGGTCATGCAGATGACCGCGAGGGCTTCTTCCAGCAGCTCCGGCGTGAGCGGCTGGCTGCGCTGCCCGGCGATGTCGAGGCCGACCTTTTTGAGCGCAATGACCGAGTTTTCCGACACCGGTTCGCCCGCCCGCGCCGCCACTCCCGCCGTGACCACGCGGAGCGAACGCAACGGCTCGGGCTGCGCCGCGAGGGCATGCGAGAGGAGCGCTCCGGCCATCGGACTGCGGCAGATATTGGCCGTGCATACGGTGACGATGGTTCTCGGCTTGGCCATGCGGTAAGGTGAAAGCGGACACGATTTGCGGCAGAATGCAACCTCCGGGGCGGACCTCACCGGTTCGTCGCCGGCCGGGGAAAGGCCGGGAACTCTGCCCCGGTGCTCCGGCGAACCAGCTGCGAAACCAGCGGCTGGATTTGCAGTTCCAGAACCCGTTGCCGATTCTGGGCCTGCACGACGGCCTTCTCCAGCTCGAACACCTCCCGGCTCAGCTGTTCCCTGGAGGCGCGCAGGGCGGAGAGGTCACTTTCCAGCCGGGCGGTTTCGGTGGCCAGGGCGGCGGCTTTGGACTCAATCACCACGGCTTCTCCCACCAGGCGGGACGTTTCGGCCTCCGCCTTCGCATGGCGGTCTTCTTCTGTTTTCAGATCCTCGGCACGCTGGGCCACCAGGTGTTGCTCGGCATCGGCCCTGGCTTTTTGTTCCAATGCCTGCCTGGCCTCGGCCTCCGCCTGCTGTGCGGCGGCGGCCGCCGCCATGGCGGCAATGACGGACGGGCGGCTCGTCTGGCCGGATTGATAATAGAGGCCGCCAAAAAGGAGCAGGAGCACGGCCGGGGCGAAAAGGTAGAGGCGGTTCATGGCGCGGTTGGCAGGTTCGCCCCACCGGTGGGGGCTGACGATTTTGGAGCTGCCAGCTTTTCCAGCGTGGCGGTGAGCGCCTTCAGATTGGCCTCGGCCTGGGCGTTGAAATCACGGAGGTAGTCCTGTTCCTCCACGTCAGCCTGTTTTTCGGCCTCCAAGGTGGTCATGGTTTTTTTCTCGGCAGCGATCTGCTGTTGGTCGCGGTCGAGCTGACCGGCCAGTTCAGCGGCCCGGCGGCGGGCGTTGTCGAGCCGGTCGAGCGCCGCCTGACGGGCGGTCTGCTCGGCGAGTAAACGGGCCTGCCGGACGGCGCGGTCCTTTTTACGCTGCTCCTGGGCGTCCAGCAATGCGGTCATGGCCTGTTGTTGGGCGTTGTGCTCAGCCTTCAGCGTCGCCGCATGGGCGGTGGCAAGCGCCACCTGTTCGGCCGCCGCCTCCTGGCGCAGCGCGACCACAGCCTGCCAGTGATAACCGCTGAAAACGAGCAGCCCAACAAGGGGGATGATGGCGTAAAGTTTCATGGCGAAGGACGGGCAACGGACTGGCGCATCTCCCGGAGTGCCGGGACGAAGCGGCTGTCATCCGGGAATCGGACCACTGCCCGCTCGAGGACGGCCAGGGCGTGGGCATCCTGTTGCAACTGCTGACAGGCGCGGATCAGCAGTTCCCAAGCATCACGCTTGTCCCCCAGCGGTCCGGTCAGACCTGGTTCAAGCAGTGCGATGACCCGCCCATACTGACCGAGGTTGAAATAAAGGCCCGCCAGATTGAACTGGTCGGACGGAGCAGTAAGAAAATTTTGCCGTTGGGCGTCCTCGATGGTGACCAGGGCCCGGAACTGTTGGTGGCGGACCGCACGGTTGTCTTTGGCGGCAGCGGCCAGGTTGAGATAGGTGCCCGAGAGCTGCTGCCAGTAAGTGGACCGGTCGGGATGTTGGGCAACGAGCAGTTCAAGAATGTCGGCGGCCCGGGCGAAATCTCCCAGCTGCTGGAGTGACGCGAGCATCAGCACGTAAAATTGCTCGTCGGGATGGGCGGCCAGGGCGAGGCCTTTCTCCGCCTCGGTCAGCGCAGCGGCAAACTGGGCCCGGTCGGGTGGAACGGCCGCCTGTGCGCGGTTGTAGAGGACGGAAGCGGCGAAGAGCTGGGCCTCGGCGGTGGGGCTGGATGTTTCGGCGAGCCAGCGCCGGACATAGGCGTAAGCCTGGCCGAGGCGGTCGCGTTGTGCGGCCGGGTCGTTGGTCTCACCGGCCAGCTGGGCGCAGACCTGGGCGAGCAGATACACGAGATCGAGCCTGGGCTTGGGATCGAGAAACGGATGCGCGTCGGCCAGCCGGAGCGAGGTTTCGAGCGGCGTGAGCGCCAGGGCGGGACGGTCTTGGGTGAGATAGATTTGCGCCTGAACCTGCGACAGCACAAACGTGTCGTAGCTGTCGGCGGCGGCCTGGGCGAACAGCCGGTCAATCAGGCTGAGCGCCGCAGGGTAATTTTTGGCGCCGGTCAGGTCGCGCAGCTCGCCCAGGCGGGCGGAAATTTTTTCGGAGATTTCCCTGGGGGCCGGCGGCGCCGCCGCGGCCCGC
>CAIXIZ010000277.1 GCA_903919625.1 uncultured Verrucomicrobiota bacterium | reverse complement strand
CGGCCATCGCGGCCAGGAGGCCGATGATGACGACGACGATCATGATTTCAACGAGCGTGAAGCCCTTGGTGGTGTTTGTTTTCATAGCGGGACGTTTTATGCTTTTGGATGATATAATTTGCTCAAATGCGAGCAGTGCATTGAGCAGATACTGGGGTTGATATTCAGGCAAGAGCTAAGATGTAAATAATTTGTGATAAGACGAAACACTGACTGCCCGCTAAAAGTAACGCATTTCATTTATAAAAAACATTTTGCGATAAAATAACCCGTTGCAATGGGTTTTACCGGGTCTTCTTTGCTGATTTTCGTGCGGGTTTCTTGGCGGGGCGGCCCGGTGCGGCCTTCTTCTTGGGTTTGGTTTTCTGCTTGGCCACCGGCTTGCTCGGAACGGGTGGCGGGGCGAGCACATCGCGGACGTCAATTTCGGTGGCGTCTTTCCACAGCCGCTCCAACGCGTAACGCTCGCGCGGTTCGGGCGTGAACAGATGTACCATGATTTGGTAGGCGTCCACCACGGTCCAGCCGCTGCCGGGTCCGGTGCCATCCATCCCCGCGATGGGCGCATGGGCGGCATCGAGGATTTTCTCCAGCTCGACCCGCAGCGCCCGCAGGTGCGGTTCGGAGTTGCCCGTGGCCAGCACGAGCCAGTCGGTAATCGAGGACTGGACGCCGACGTGGAGCACGCGCAGATCGCCGGCCTTTTTGTCATCGAGGGCGCGCACCAGCTGGCGGAGCAGGTCGGGAGGGGAGACGGCGGGCGTGGGAGTCGGCATGGTTGTTTAAAGATAGAGTCGCTTCCGGCGGAGGTGCGCAACCACCTTGTGCGGGGTGAACCAGTCCAGCGGCAGGTTGCGCCGCACCCGTGCCCGCAGCTCGGTCGAGGTGATGGCGAGCGCATGCCCCGCGCAACGGTGGAGACGCAGGCCGGTGAGTCCGGCCGGTGCCTGCACGGGGTGGCCCGGGCGGTCCAGCACCACGAACTCGACCAATTCGGCGAGCTGCGCGAGGCTGCGCCAGCGCGGCAGCCGCGCGAGCTGGTCGCCGCCGATGATCCAGAACAGCCGGGCGCCGGGAAACTCCGCCCGGAAGTGGCGCGCGGTGTCGATGGTGTAGCTCACGCCGCCCCGGCGAAGCTCATGATCGGAGACTGTGAAGCGCGGCTCTTCCGCCACCGCCGCGCGCAGCATCGCCAGCCGGTCCGCCGCCGGAGCCCGGGGCGCGCCAGACTTGAGCGGGGCCTGCGCCGCCGGCACAAACACCACCCGGGCGAGCCGTTGGTGTTCGCATGCGTCCCGCGCGGCCACGAGATGGCCGCAATGCACCGGGTCAAAACTGCCGCCGAGGAAACCGATTTTCACGCCGGAGCAGGCTGGCCTGCGCCCCCGTGCCGGGCAAGGCGCATTTCCTCCCGGCCAAAATCAGAACGGCGCCAAAGCCGGCAGCTTGGGCTGTTTCGACCACCAGGCCTTGAGAATCTCGTTGGCCACGGGCGCGGCAGCTTGTCCGCCCTGCAGACTCTCACCGGCGCCCAGTTCGTCACTCTCGATGGCCACCGCCACGGCAACCCGCGGGGCATCCAGCGGGGCGAAACAAATGAACCAGGCAATGTCCTTTCTGGCACTTGGGTTGCCAAACTGTGCGGTGCCGGTTTTGCCCGCAATGCGCAGACCTGGGATTTTCATTCCCGGCTGGTTGATGCTCCGGGCCGTCCCTTTTGGGCCATAGATGCAGTTCTCCATGCCTTCCAAAATGGCGGCGCGTTGCGCTGGGGTGAGGCCGGTGCGTTCGCTGTGCTGGGCGGGCGCGGTCGGGTTGTGGAGCAGCGTGGGCTGGGTGAACACCTCGTCGCGTGCAAAAGATGCGGCGAAGCAGGCCATGTTGAGCGGGCTGACCAGCACGTCGCCCTGGCCGATGGCCATGTTAGCGGTGTCGCCCGGAAACCAGGCACCGCGCTGGACGTGCTGCTTCTTCCAGGCGGCATCGGGAATGAGCGCGCCGTCGGGCTCGTAGGGCAGTTCAATCCCGGTGCGCCGGTCGAGGTGAAAACTTCGGGCTTCGGCGGCGATGGTATCGGCGCCGGTCAGCAGCCCCACCTGGTAAAAATACACATCACAGCTCTCGGCAATGCCTTCGCTGAGGGTAAGCGCCCCATGGTGCCCCAAACCATTGTCACATCGTTTGATCTGGCCGGCGGAGATCGTATAAGTGCCTTCGCAGGCCACTTCCATCAGCTGGTCTGGAGTGATGGCCCCGGAGCGCAGCGCGGCGATGCTGGTGATGATTTTAAACGTGGAGCCGGGTGGGTAAAAACTGGCCATCGCGCGGTTGGACCACGCGTGACGATTCTCGATGTCGGCGCTGGTAGCTTGGCTGAGCCGGGGGGAAAAGTCGGCGAGATTGTAGCCAGGCTTGCTCGCCAGCGCCAACACCTCTCCGGTCCGCACGTCCACGACGACCGCCGCGCCCGTCATGTCACCCAACGCCTCCTCGGCCACCAGCTGCACATCCAGATCCAGCGAAGTGGTGATATTCTGGCCGGCCACGGGGGAGATTTTTTCCAGCGGCGGATTGACGCGGTAGCCGGCGGGAGTGACCCGGAAGATGGTGCCGCCCCACTGTCCTTGCAGCTGGGCGTCGAATTTTTTTTCCAATCCGTCCCGTCCCGCACTGCCCTTCAGGTTGAAGGTGGTGAGGTCGTCGCCCGGCAGTTCCTCCACCCGGGCATCCGGATCGAGACCGACATAGCCCAGGGTATGCGCGGCGGCCGGGCCGGAGGGATAATAGCGTGCGCTCAGCGCGTAGACCTGGAGGGGCGAGCCCACCGGCAGCTGTTCGGTGAGGCGGGCGGATTCCTCGGGGGTCAGATCGCTGACCAGGCTGAAAGGCACCGGTTGTTGCTGGCTGTAGTGGCGGTTGAACGCCGCCTGATCGAGTGTTTCGTGGCGGCCGAGGATGGCATTGGTCTGGTCGAGATAGCGCTGCACGACGGTGGTGCGGGCGATCTGTTCCAACTGGGCCACGCTGATGTCCGCCGGCCGGCCGGAGTCGGCGGCATTGCGAAAATTTTTTCGGACGAGCTGGTATTCCTGGCGGAAGTCGTCATGGAGTTCATCCAGGGCGAGGGTGACCGCAAACCGCGCGCGATTGCCGACAAGCAGCCGGCCCTCGCGGTCGAAAATGCTGCCCCGTGGGCCGGGGACGAGGAGACGCCGCTCGCTCTGGGTCCGTTCGCGCCCACTGTAAAGGTCGGGCTGCAGGAGCTGCCGCCACACCAGGCCACCCACCAGCACCAGCAATAATAACGCCGCCAGGCCATAAAACAGCTGCAGCCGCGGATTGCCGCTCTGGCGGGCGGCCATGGATTCGGAGGGCGGGACAGCGATGCGGGCCATGGGGCAGGCTGGCTCAGAATTCGTCGGGGCGCAACTTTGCCCCTGCCATCGTCAGGAGGCGCACCTGCAGGGAAAAAAACCAGGGGCCGATGAGCGCGAGCACAATCTGGGAGCACCCCAGCTCGGCCAGCAGCCGGACGGCGGCGGAGCCTGGCAGGGACAGGGACGCGCCCAGGAAAAAAGCCAGGGCCAGCCAGATTCCGAGGTTGGCCAGCAGGGCGGCGACCACCGCCACCACAGTTTCCTCGCGCGCCAGTCCGCTGCGCTGCGAATACAGCACCGCGTGGGCCGCCAGCAAAAGCAGCGCATGGGTGCCAAACCACACCGGTGCCGTGGCGTCGAGCAGCAGCCCGGTGAGAAATGCGACCGTTGCGCCCGCGCGAAAACCGACCGAGAGCGTGGCCGGCGCGACGAGCAGGCCGCCGAGCGAGAGCCGCAATTGCCACGGGGAGAATGCGTGATTGACCTGGGATGTCACCGCGATCAGCAGGTAATTGCCGAGCAACAGCGCGAGAATCTGGCGGCGTCTGCGGGTCATGGCAGGGCGGGGGTGAGCGCCATACCCTCCTCCGGAGCGAGGCGGACAAGCACTGACACCTCTTGGAGCCTGGCCAGCAGGGGATTGAGCCGTACTTCGCCGGTCTTGAACAATCCGTCGGCGCCCAATTCGGCGCTGACCAGTTCGCCGACCGGCAGACCAGGAGGATAAACCCCGCCCAGACCCGACGTGATGAGGCGGCACGGTGCCGCCGGCGTGGCGACCACGTCGACAGGCACATTTTCCGCCTGACCGCGGGCCGAACCAAAGGCCGGGTTCTCCCCGCCCTGATAGACCATGGGACGCGTATCCCCCACCACAAAGGCCGCCAGCCGGACGCCCGGACTGCTGATCAGCTCGACGACGGACGTATAGGCGCCGACCTCGCGCACCCGTCCCACCACCCCGCCGGCAAATACGACCGGTGCGCCCACGGGAATCTGGTAGTTGCGGCCCTTGAAAATGACGATCTGCTGCCACCAGGCGGTGAAATCCCGCTGCAGCACCCGCGCGTGTTCATAACGCCAGCCGGGCAGGGGAGGCACGCTAAGCAGGGAGTTCAGGCGGGCATTTTCCGCGGCCAGTTGCTCCTGCTGCTGCGCCCACAGTTCGTAACGCGCCAGTGCGGCGGCGGTCTCGCGCCCGGCGGCAATGAGTTCGTTGTTCGTGTGGGTCTTGAGCACCCAGAATTCCTGCAAGGCGCGCACCCGGTCCGCCGTCACTTCCACCGGCGCCTGGATTTCATAGAAGCTGGCGCGCAAAAACCGTTTCGCCACGGCCGGCACGAACAGCCACGCCAGCGCGACGAGCGCGAGCGTGAGAAAAGGTTTGGCTTGGTCGAAGCGTTGCGGGCGCACGGCAGGAAGCCGTTGGTCTAGCCTGTCCGCCGTCCCATTGGCACGGAAAATCGCGCAGGGACCGGGAGATCAAGCCAAGATGAGCACTGATTGTGCTGTTCCCGGCAATAGTCTCGCTTACGGCTCTCTCATCGAACGTGCCAGCGAATAGAAGCTCGCCGCGCCGACTACCGAGGCTATGCCAGCATACAAGGCACTAGCGCCCAAAGCTTCCGAGAATTCTCCGGCCGTTGGATACAATGACAAAAGTTGAATGGAGCCCGGAACCATAATCAACAATCCAAGGAAAGTGCCGAAGGCGGTGGCCCATGGCGGGTGCCAAAATTTCGCCCCGGATTTAATCATCAGCGCCATCGGCAGAACGATAAAAAGCCAGGTGGGTAGGGCCGGGCGGGCAGGCCGCGTTTGGCCAGCGACTCGGCCACGCGCTCCGTCGTGGCGCGGGTGGCGCAATACACAATGCCGCTTTCGTCGGCGCGCTTGTTGACAAATTCCAGAATCTGTTTGAGCGGCTCGTCCTTGGCCAGGACGCGATAGGTGAGGTTGGGCCGGTTGAAGCTCGCGACGAAGATGGCCGGTTCGCGCAGACGCAGGTGGGTGATGATGTCGGCGCGGACGCGCTCGGTGGCGGTCGCGGTGAGCGCCATGACCGGCACCTCGGGCAGCAGGTCGCGGATTTTGGTGAGCTGGCGGTATTCGGGGCGGAAATCGTGGCCCCATTCGGAGACGCAATGGGCCTCGTCCACGGCGAGGGCGGCCACGTTCCACGCACGCAGATTTTCCGCCCAGCCGTCGAGGAGCAGGCGTTCCGGGGCGACGTAGAGCAGCCGCCATTCATGCCGGTGCAGGCCGGCGAGCCGCGAGCGCGCCTCGGCCTCGCCCAGCGACGAATTGAGAAAAGTGGCGGCGACCCCGGCGGCCTGGAGCTGGTCCACCTGGTCCTTCATCAGCGCAATCAGCGGCGAGACGACGACAGTCAGGCCCGGCCGCACCAGCGCGGGCAGTTGGAAGCAAAGCGACTTGCCGCCTCCGGTCGGGAGCAGGGCAAACGTGTCCTGTCCGGCTAGCGACGCTGCAATGATTTCGCGTTGGAGCGGACGAAAAGCCGGGTAGCCAAAGGTGGTCTGGAGCGTGAGGAGGAGTTCGTCGTCGTAATCGAGCACAGCAGTTCCAGTTCTGTGCGAATGCGGCCAGCAGTTCACGGAAAAACGACGGATAGGCCGGCAAGGGTGGCAGAGGGCGACCAAATTCGGCATTTAGGTTGGACTGCTGAAGTTCGTAAAATAACGCGACAACCTCTGCCGCACATTATTGCGGTGGACTCAGGAGGCAGTTAGAGTGTGGGCTAACTCTTACTGGGCCTGCTTTTGAGCGATTTATATTGGGTCGAGTGGAGAATGAAGGCGGAAGGATGGCTCGCTCAGGTTGGCCCCGCAAACATCCCCCTCAACAGCCCGGTGCATTACCCGCAGTACAACGGCGCGGTCGAACGGGGAATCCGCGACCTGCAGAAGGCGCTCGGCGAATGCCTGCCGCCGCCGCAGCGCTGGAACCCGGCCCAGCTGCGGCCTTACCTGCTCGTCGTCGACCACGCCCTGAACTGCCGCCGCTGGCGCAGCCTGAATGGCGCTAAGTTAGCGCAGCCAAAGCGGAAAGAGACTTGCTGATAAATGGTGTAAATAGTTGATAATAAGCTTGATAAACTGACACGGCTTTGTTTCCTAGGTTGATGCAAATCAACACGTTGTATCTCCCCGGATTTTGCCACCGCCTGTGCGGACGGCGTGGCCGTGCCGCCGCCAACGCCCTGACCGGGCAGTCGGCCAAGCTCGACGGATTGGCGGCGGTGGTGGCCCGGTTCATCCCCGCCGGATTGTTTGCCGAGGCCGGCCAGCGGGACCGCATTTTCACGCCCTGGGTGACCTTCTGCGCTTTCCTTGGCCAAGTCCTGGCCCAGCCGAAGGGCCCAGCCGAAGGGGTCATGTCTTGACTCTTGACAAAACAGCATCGTCTGACCGGACATGCCGGCAGCTGAGCTAACCTGGATAACTCCCAACCGTCACCCGCGCCGGATTTCCGAGCCGTGGAACCGGATCTGGAGCCGATAAACTTTTTTTATCCGGCAGGAAATCGCCCCGGTTGTGAGTTCGAACTTTTCCGGGATTTCGATCCGGTGCAGGTCGATCACGGCGTGGAAGCCGCGCTCGGAAAACACGTCGATCAGCATCGCCATCGCGAGCGGGTCGTCCAGCAGCGCGTCCTCGGTGTTGACCAGGGCGACCCCGGAGATCGCATGCCGCATGATGATGGGCATGATTTTCCCCTCGATAAAGGTGACGACTTTGCCCAGCAACGCACCGTGCTCAAACTCGTACGCGTCGAGCCGCTTCACCAGCTCCTGCCGCGCGTGGACGATGATTTCGCTGGCGACGGGGACGCTCCGCAGGCGGTCGTAGGTGCGCGGGTCAAGCTCGAGCGTGCTCTGGTATTGGAGCTCATGGAGGATGTTCTGCTCGACCTCGGCGACCGGGCCTTGCGCGTTGATGAAATGATAGTGATAAATCTCCTTCAGCGACTGGAGCGCGTCCCACGTCTGCTCCTTGAACACCCGGTAGCGGCGCTGGGCCAGCGGCCGGTCGTAGTCGGTCGGGCGCTCCTCCAGCGGCTCGCCCACACCGGTGCGGCGCACCTCGGCGTTGTGGGCCCGCACCTCATGGCCGCGCTTGAGCTGGCGGGCGATGGAGGTGGCCTCGTCGACAAACAGCACCATGATATGGATGGTAGGCTGCCGGAAATGCGTGCCGAGCGGTGTCGCGGCAAACTCGCGGCGCAACGCGTGCATCTTGTCCACCAGCCGTTTCAGGCACTCCACCTGCACCGTGGTGCGCGGGAAGCCGTCGAGGATGACCCCGTCGCGGTATTCGGGCTTGAGGAGGTGGCGCAGCACCAGGCCAATGACGTCGCGGTCGCTGACCATGCCGCCCGCATCCTTGATGCGGCGGGCTTCGGGTGAGTCGAGCAGCTCGCTGACGACGACCGGCAGGCAGGTCAGGTCGCGCGCCTGGAGGATAAAACTGGTGTTGGTGCCTATG
>CAIXIZ010000276.1 GCA_903919625.1 uncultured Verrucomicrobiota bacterium | reverse complement strand
GCCCGCGGCGGGGGCGGTCCGGCCGCCGCTTCCTTGCCGTACATCACCGAGCACGCCGTCGGCGGGATGCGTTTCGACCAGCCGCTCGGCATGGTGACCGCACCCGGCGAGCCCAAGTCTCTCTATGTCTTCGAAAAAACCGGCCGCATCATCCGCATCCCGGATGTCACCCATCCGCCAAGTGCGACGGACGAACGGGACATTTTTCTCGATCTTACCGCCGAAATCGGCCCGATCCTGAGCGAGCAGGGACTGCTCGCGCTCGCGTTTCACCCCGATTACCAGAAAAACCACCAGTTCTATGTGTGGTTCACGACCTCCAACGCCGACGGTGACAAGGTCTATGACCGGCTGGCCCGCTTTACCACCGGTGCCGATGGCAAGGCCGATCTCAAATCAGAGCAGCCGCTGATCTCGCAAATTGACCGTGCCGCCAACCACAACGGGGGCGAGCTGTCCTTCGGGCCCGATGGCTACCTCTATCTCACGATGGGCGACGAGGGCGGCGCCAACGGCGAATGGGGCAACACCCAGCTGATCGACAAAAATTTCTTCTCCGGCATGATCCGCATTGATGTGGACAAGCGGCCGGGCTCCCTGGCTCCCAATCCCAATCCGGCGGTGCATCCCGGCTCCTACGCCGTCCCGCCCGACAATCCCTGGGTCGGGGCGACGTCATTCAACAGCCAGCCGGTCGATCCCAAAAAAGTGCGCACCGAGTTTTGGGCCGTCGGCCTACGGAATGCGTGGCGCTGGTCGTTTGATCGCACGACCGGACTGCTCTGGCTGGCGGATGTCGGCCAGGAACGGGTCGAGGCGGTCGACCTGATCCGCCGAGGCGGCAACTACGGCTGGAATTTCTTCGAGTCTGGCACAGCCTACAACCCGGTGCCGCCCAACTTCAGCGAGACGGCGTTCGGCCCCTACACGCCACCGCCCCTGGATCCAAACCGGGCTCCGCCGGCCGGGTTCACCTTCGACAAGCCGATCTACACCTATAATCATACCGGCGTCCCTGGGGTCGAATCCGACACCGGCAATTGCATCATCGGTGGCATCGTCTACCGCGGCGCAAAGCTCCCGGCGCTCAAGGAGCATTATGTCTTTGGCGATTACGTCAGCGGCTATATCTGGGCGCTCACGCCCGTGGATGGCAAAGGGGGGAAGGTGACGGTGGAAAAACTGGCGCGGATCAGTGGCATCGTTGCCTTCGGCCAGGATCCCGTTTCGGGAGACCTGCTGCTGGCCAATGCGAACACCAACCCCAGAACCGGCGGCTATGTCGAACGCCTCGTCCCCAACCCGGCCTTTGTCCCGGCCCCGGCTGCGAAATGAGGCTGCGCCGCGGCCCATCATGCCGCCCACCATTCCACTCCTGCTCTGGTTCGCGCCGTTGTTCCTCGGATTCGAGGTCTGGCAGCTCGTGCTGGCCGAACGCCACATTGGGGTGAAGCAGATTGCGCGCGGCACCGATCCCCGGGAACACGGGCCGGGCGAGCTGGTGTCCTTTTGCTGGGTCTTGGGCATTCTCTGCTACTGGTTGTGGATGTTTGGGATGATCTGGCCGCGATTCGGCCGGGCGGAAGGCGCGTGCATGCTGGTGGTGTCGCTGCTGGGGCTGTCCCTGCGCCGCCAGCTGGGTCTGCGCTGGGGGCTGGTGGTGCTTACGCTGGAAGGGGCGATTCGCATCGGCATGATCGCGTCGTTGCTCAGCGCGGCCTGGCGGGCGCTGACCTGGACGCCATCGTCCTGAACCCCTGCCATTGCCGTTGACGGCGGTGACCGGCGCGGCTGCATTGCCTCATCAGGAACCCATGCCAGCCGTAACACTGCTTGCCGATCTCACCGCCAGCTTCTCGCGGGAGTATGCCTGGGCGGTGCTGAACATCATGCTCATCGATGTGGTGCTGGCGGGAGACAACGCGGTCGTGATCGCGCTGGCGGTGCATGCCCTGCCCGCGAAGCAGCGGCTGGCCGGCATTGTCATGGGCACCAGCCTGGCCGTGCTGCTGCGCGTGGGGCTGACCTTTGTCGTTTCGCAGCTGCTTGCCCTGCCATTGCTTAAGCTTGTGGGTGGCGGGCTGGTGGTCTGGATCGCCCTCAAACTGGTCTGGGAAAACGAACCGGCCGCAACGCCCCCGGCCAGCGGCACGAACCGGTTCTGGCGTGCGGTGGTGATGATTCTGGCCGCCGATCTCATGATGTCAGTTGACAACGTGATCGCGGTGGCGGGCGCATCACATGGCAGCTTCGGGCTGCTGCTGTTCGGTCTGGCGCTGAGCATTCCGCTGGTGGTGTTTGCCAGTAACTTGCTGTCCAAGCTCATGGATCGGTGGCCCGTCATCATCGATTTGGGCGCGGCCTTGCTGGGCGAGGTGGGCGTCAGCCTGATGCTCGATGATCCGAAAATCGTGACCCTGGTTCCCCTGTCCGGTGGGGCGCATCATGTGATGGAATGGGGCTCGGCCCTGGCCGTGCTCACCTATGCGCGCTGGCGGCGGATGCGAACCCATGCCCCCGCCGGCCAACGGTGAGCCGGCGGCGCGATTGACACCCACCGCCTCCGGGCGTTGAAGATTCCTGCGCATGAAAATCCTCCGCCACCTCCTGCTGGCCGCCGCCCTCCTGCTTCTGCCGGCGGTGCAGGCGCAAAATCAGGCCGCGGCCGTTCCCGCCGACCCGTCGAACAGTGATGCGCCGGCCGCCGCCGCCCTGACGACCGGTCCGGCAACGACGCGCCTGCCCCCGCCGACGCCGCATTTTATCGAACATCTCGTGGACCGGGCGTTGGTGCTCTTCAACGTGCCGCCCGGCGCCAACACCGCGCCCCGCCTGGGCATCGCGGCGCTCTTTCTCGTGCTCGCCATCCTGCTGCGCCGCGCGGTCACCAAGTTTTTGTTTGGCGTCCTGAAAAAACGCGCCACCCACGCCGTGCCCACCCTGAATGAACGGCTGTTTCCGGCACTCGAGGCCCCGACCGGGGCGCTCATCGTCGTGACCGGCGCGTTGGCCGCCCTCAAGGCGCTCAAACTTTCGGAGGCGAATCACGCCCAGCTGGACTATGGCTCGGCCATCGCCTACTCGCTCGCGTTGCTCTGGCTGGCGCTGCGGGCGGCCAACGCCGTCCTCGACCACCTGCATGATGTGGCCCGGGAACGGTCGCTCGGGGTCGCGGCCTTCATGCCCTGGATCAAAAAGGCCCTGATCACCGTGCTGGTGATCTTCGGGGCGCTGAAGATCGCGCAGAGCCTGGGGGCGGATGTGCAGGCGTTTCTCGCCGGGCTCGGCATCGGCGGACTAGCGTTTGCGCTGGCGGCGCAGGACACGCTGGCGAATTTCTTCGGGTCGGTGGTCGTGGCCATCGACCAGCCGTTTAAGCTCGGCGAGATGATCAAGATCGGCCCGCAACAAGGGGTGGTCGTGGACATCGGGTTGCGTTCGACCAAACTCCGGCTGCTCGACCGGTCGCTGGCCGTCATCCCCAACAAGTCGGTCGCGGCCGAAACCATCATCAACTTTGCGCGCTTCACCTCCCACCGCGGCGAGCAGATCATCTGCCTGACCTACGACACGACTCCGGAAAAAATGGCGCAGATCGTCGGGGATATCCGCGCGCTGATCGGGGCCGATGCGGAAGTGGAGGCCGAGACCGTGCAGGTGTTTTTTCGCGACATCAGCCCGTCGTCGCTCGACCTCTGGCTGGCCTATGTGACCAAGGATCCCGACCTGAACGCGTACCTCGCGACGCGGCAGCGGCTCAACCTCGGCATCATGCGGGCGGTGGCCGCGCGCGGACTGGCGTTTGCCTTTCCGACCTCGGTGATGCACCTCGACGGCCCGGTGGCGAAACAGCTCGTCGGGTGGCAAGGGTGACCACCTGTTCAATCCAGCGTCTGCCGGTAGCGTTTTACGGCAATGGTCATCACGATGGCGAGAAAGATGAGGATGGGCCAGATTTCGGGCGTGATCTCGGCGAGGCCGTTGCCCTTCAGCAAAATTCCCCGCACGATGCGCAGGAAATGGGTGTTGGGCAGGCAGGAGCCGAGCCATTGCGCCCACTCCGGCATGCCGCGGAACGGAAACATGAAGCCGGAGAGCAATATGGAGGGCAAAAAGAAGAACGTCGCCATTTGGGTCGCCTGGAGCTGGTTTTTGGCCAGCGTCGAGAAGGTGATGCCCATCGCCAGGTTGGCGGCAATAAAGAGCAGCGCCACCGCGTAGAGCAGCGGCAGGCTGCCCAACATGGGCACGTCAAAGAAGAAGTGGGCGGCGAGCAAAATGAGGGTCACCTGCACATACCCGACGATGATGTAGGGGAGAATTTTTCCGACCATCACCTCAAACGGGCGCACCGGCGTGGCGAGGAGATTTTCCATCGTGCCGCGCTCCCGCTCGCGCGTGATGGCGAGCGCGGTGATGACGACCATCGTCATCGTGAGCACGACCCCCATGAGGCCGGGGACGACGTTGTACTGGGTGATGTTCTCGGGGTTGTAGTGCGCATGGATGGAGAAATTGACGGGGCCGGAACGCGCCCGCCGCCCGGCCAGCGGGCCGGTCAGATCGCGGTTGAACACCGTCGCAGAGAGCGCATTCAGGGCGGAGAGGGCGGGGCCGGTCGCGGCGGGGTCGGTGGCATCGGCCTCGAGGAGCACGGTGGGCTGCTCGCCCCGCGCCAGTTTGCGGGAAAAATCCTCGGGAATGTTGATGACGAACTGCACTTCGCCCAGCTGGAGCAGGCGCTGGGTCTCCGCCTCCGTGGCGGCCTCGTGGTCGAGATTGAAGTATCCGGAGTGCCGCAGGGCGGCGACCAGCGTGCGCGCAAACGGCCCCTGGTCGGCGGACCGGATGGCGGTGGACAGATGCTTGGGGTCGGAGTTGCTGGCGAAGCCGCAGAGCGTGAGCTGGAGCAGCGGGATGCCGATCATCATGCCACAGGTCGCGCGGTCGCGGCGCATCTGGATGAACTCCTTGAGCACGACGGCCCAGAGCCGGTGGAAGGCGAAGCCGCTCATGAGAAATTGTCCTCCGCCCCGCCCATGAGGCTGATGAACACGTCCTCCAGTCCCGAACGCACGCGGGTCCATTCGTGCGCGGGCGTGCGCACGGCGGCGATGGCCGCGTCGAGCTGCCCGGCGCTGCCCCCGCTCACATGCAGGGTGTTGCCAAACGCCACCACCTGCTCGACCCCTGCCCGGCCGCGCAGGCGGGCCGCCAGCGCCGGCAGGGCGGGACCGGTGACGGTCCAGGTGGTCAGCTGTGCGGTGGCGATCACCTCGGCGACCGTGCCGCGGGCGAGCAGATGGCCGTAGGCGAGATAGGCGAGGCGGTGGCAGCGCTCGGCTTCGTCCATGTAATGCGTGGTGATGAGCACGGTGAGCCCGTCGGCGGCCAGCCGGTGGATCTCATCCCAAAACTCGCGGCGCGCCTTGGGATCCACCCCGGCGGTCGGTTCGTCGAGGAGCAGCAGCTGGGGCGCATGGATGAGGCAGGCGGCAAGGGCGAGGCGCTGCTTCCAGCCACCGGACAGATGTCCCGCCAGCTGCCGGCTGCGATGCTGCAGGCCGAGCCGCTCGAGGCTGCGTTCCACGGCGGCCCGGCGGTCGGGTATGGCATAAAGGCGGGCAATGAAATCGAGGTTTTCGCGGATGGTAAGATCCTCATAATAGCTGAAGCGCTGGGTCATGTAGCCGACATGACGCTTGATGTCGCGCTGCTGCGTGCGCACGTCATAGCCGAGACAGGTGCCGGTGCCGGCGTCCGGGGTGAGCAGGCCGCAGAGCATCCGGATGAACGTGGTCTTGCCGGAACCGTTGGGACCGAGAAAACCGAAGATTTCGCCGCGCCGGACGGAGAGGTCGATGGCGCTGACGACCGTTTTATCGCCGAATCTTTTGGTGACACCGGCAACGTCGATGGCGAGATCCGTCGCGGGCATCGGGGAAATCATTTTGTCCGGACCACCTCCACGGGCTGCCCGGGATGGAGGTCGCGGACGACAACGGGATCGGCGAAAATGGCCTCGACCATGAACACGAGTTTCGCGCGGTTGTCGCGGTTGTAGAGGATGGGGGGCGTATATTCAGGCTGCGGCGAGAGGTAGCTGACGTGGGCGGTCAGCGGCGATGACCGGCCGGTGACCGAGACCTGCACGGTGTCGCCAGCCCGCAGCGCACCAAACTCCTGTTCGGACACAAAAAAGCGGGCCTTCAGGTTTTCCGGGGGCAGCAGGGCGATGACGGGGGCTCCGGCGGGAGCGAACTCCCCCTCCCGAAAGAGCGTGTCAAAAACGAAAGCCGCGCCCGGTGCAGCCTGGGCTTTCTGGGCGACATTCCAGTCGGCACGTTCCAAGGCGGCCCGGGCGGCGGTGATTTCGGCCTCCGTGGCGGCAAGGGCATCCGGCCGGGCGCTCAGCCGGGCTGTGGCAAGCTGCGCCTCCGCTTCGGCGATTTGCCGCTGGTTGGCCTCGTGTGCGAGGCGGGCGTGGTCGAAGTCGTCGTCGCTGAGAACTTTGGTGTCATGGAGCCGGGTGACCCGGTCAAGTTCCCGCGAGGTGAGGTCGGCGGCGGTGCGGGCCTGGGCCAGCCGGGCCGCCAGCGCGTCCAGCTCGGTCGGACGGGCGCCCTTTTGCAGGTCGGCGAGCCGGGCCTGGACGGTTTGCAGCTGCGCGGCCGCCTCGCGTTGGGCCGCCAGCTCGCTGGCGCGTTCCAACGTGAACAACGGCGCGCCCTTTTCGACCCGCGTCCCCTTGGCCACCGCGAGCTGCTCCACTTGGCCGGCGAGCGGCGCCGCAACGTAGACAAAATCTCCTTCGAGATAGCCCTGCCAGCCCGGGGCCACCGGCCGGCCGCAGCCCGCCAGGGCGAAAAGCGCCAGAGTGGCGGATAAGATGACGGCCGGACGCATGGTTCCAGGCTGGCGACAGCGGCCGGCCGCTACAAGATATTAATTGGGCGAGGGCAACGGCCCTGACCCAACGGTCACCTCCGGCCTGCGCCCGGGAGAAAAATGCTTTGCCTGCCCTGGGGAAGTTGCCTGTTCTGCGGTGCGCCTTACCTGCACCTCTTATGTTCCGATACGTTCTGGGAAAAATTCATCCGGCCGTCTTCCTGAAGGAAGCCAAGGCCTCGTCCGCGAACATTACGGAGCATGAGCAAAAGCTGCTGGACCTGTGCCAGCTGCCTCCCGAAGAGGCGTTGGCGCATCTGGGCGTGACCGAACGGGGGCTGGCCGCGGCCGAGGTCGAGCGCGCGCGCAAGGAATTTGGCGTCAACGAAATCGGCCATAACAAACCGCCCGGCATCTTTTTGGAGCTGTTGGGCCGCTGCAAAAATCCGCTGGTGATCCAGCTGCTCGTGATCTGCGTGGTCTCATTGCTCATGCACGATATTCCTTCGGCGGTCGTCGTCGGGGTGATGCTGCTCCTGAGCGTGGTGCTCGCGTATTTCCAGGAACACCGCTCCAGCCGGGCGGTGGAAAAACTGCAGGCGATGGTGCAGACCAACTGCCATGTGCTGCGCGCCGGCCTGGAGGTGGAGATTCCCATGGCGGAGATTGTGCCGGGGGACATCGTGATCCTGCAGGCGGGCGCGATCGTCCCGGCCGACCTGCGGCTGATCGTGGCGAAGGACTTTTTCGTCAGCCAGTCCTCGCTCACCGGCGAGTCCATGCCGGTGGAAAAATCGGCCGCGCCGGCCGACGCGGCCGGCCGCGGCATCATCGAGCTGCCCAACGCCTGCTTCCAGGGCAGCAATGTCCTCAGCGGCACCGCGCGCGGCCTCGTGGTCAACACCGGCGTGCGGACCCATTTCGGCTCCATTGCGGACCGGCTCTCCGGCCAGCGGGTGCTGACCAGTTTTGACCGCGGGGTCGCCGCGTTCACCTGGCTGATGATCCGCTTCATGGTGGTCATGGTGGGCTTCGTCTTCCTGATCGTCGGCCTCAAGGATCATAACTGGACGGAGGCACTGCTGTTCGGCCTGTCTGTCGCCGTGGGACTGACCCCGGAGATGCTGCCCATGATCATCACCGTCAACCTCTCCAAGGGCGCGATGGCCATGGCGAAAAAGAAGGTGATCGTGAAACGGCTGAACTCGATCCAGAATTTCGGGGCGATTGACATCCTCTGCACCGACAAGACCGGCACCCTCACGCAGGACCGGGTCATCCTGGAAAGGCATGTGGATGTGACCGGCCGCCAAAGCGACGACGTGCTGCGTTATGCCTACATGAACAGCTATTACCAGACGGGGCTGCGCAATCTGCTCGACCGGTCTGTCCTGGCGCACAGCGATCTGGATGTCGAACGCGGCTGCAAAAAAGTGGATGAGATCCCCTTTGATTTTCAGCGGAAACGGATGTCCGTCGTCGTGGACTACGAAGGCGACCACGTCCTGATCTGCAAGGGCGCCGTGGAGGACATCTACAAAAGCTGCACCCATTACCAGGTGGACGATGAGGTCCACCTGATGATTGACCTGATCAAGAACGACCTGATGGAGGAATACGAGGAGCTGAGCCGCGACGGCTACCGGGTGCTCGGCATCGCCTACCGGGAGTTCCCCCGCACCAAGCCGGTGTTCAGCGTGGCGGACGAAAACGACCTGATCCTGCTCGGTTACATCGCCTTCCTCGACCCGCCGAAGGGGACGGCGGAAAAGGCCATCGCCGCGCTGAAGCAGTTCGGGGTGGCGACCAAGATTCTGACGGGGGACAATGCCCTCGTGACGCGGAAAATCTGCAAGGATGTAGGCTTGGAGGCCGGCGAAATCATCACCGGCGAGAAGCTGTTCGGCCTGAGCGAAGCCCAGCTGGGGGAGCTGGCCGAGAAGACCAACGTTTTCGCCCGCCTTTCCCCGGCGCAAAAAGAGCGGATCATCGTCGCGCTCCAGAAGCGCGGCCACGTCATCGGCTACATGGGCGATGGCATCAATGACGCCCCCTCCATGCGCGCGGCCGATGTCGGCATCTCGGTGGACACCGCGGTCGATGTCGCCAAGGAGTCGGCCGACATCATCCTGCTGGAGAAAAGCCTGCTCGTGCTCGGCGACGGCATCATCGAGGGCCGGAAGGTGTTCGGCAACATCATCAAATACATCCGCATGGGCGCCAGCTCCAACTTCGGCAACATGTTCAGCGTGGTCGGGGGCGCCTGGTTTCTGCCTTTTCTGCCGATGGCCCCCATCCAGGTGCTGGTCAACAATCTGCTCTATGATGCCTCCCAGGTCGGCATCCCGTCGGACCGGGTGGACGAGGAATATCTCACCACCCCCCGCAAGTGGAACATCGAGAACATCCGCCGTTTCATGATGTGTGTCGGGCCGATCAGTTCCATTTTCGATTACGCCACGTTTTTTGTGATGCTGTATTTTTTCCATTGCCGCCTCTTCTCCGCCGCCTCCACGCCGCCGGAAATGAAAGCCTACTATGAAAGGCTGTTTCACACCGGCTGGTTTGTGGAGTCCATCCTGACCCAGACGCTCATCGTCCATATCATCCGCACCAACCGGATCCCCTTTGTGCAGAGCATCGCCAGCCCGGCCATGCTGTTCACCACCTGCCTGGTCATGCTGATCGGCGGCGCCTTGCCCTATCTGCCCTTGGGCGCCTTCTTCGGCCTGGTGCCCCTCCCGCCCAGCTTTTGGCTCTGGATCGTGGGGTTTCTCTGCGGCTACGCCATCCTCACCCACAACGTCAAAATGTGGTTCATCCGCAAATTTGGCATCGACTAAAACCATGAAAAGCCTCCTCAACGCCCTCCAAGATGGCCGGTTGATCGAACTGACCGACAGCCACAAGAACAAGGCGCTCGAGTATCTCGCGACCCTGATCGAGGCGATCCCCGACATCGGGGTCGACGGCGGCATCACCGAGAAAGTCCAGGCGCGGGAACAGCAAAACAACACCGGCATCGGCAAAGGCTGGGCCTGCCCGCACGCCCGCAGCCCCCGGGACGGCGAACTGGTCTGTGCCATCGGCTGGAGCCCGGCCGGCATCGACTACGGCTCGCCCGACAACCTGCCCGTTCATCTGGTTGTGATGTATTTCGTGCCCGATGCCCAGAAAAACGCCTACCTCAAGGAAATCTCCTCGCTGGCCAAGGCCATCACCACCCGCCCTGAGCTCCAGCAGCTCCAAACCCTGGGCGACCTCGGCGAGGTGCGCAACCGCCTGTTGGACGCCGTAAGCGCAGCACTGGAGTCCATGGTGCCGGAGTCCAAAGCCCGGATGATCCAGCTCGAGGTGAAACGGGCCGAGGTGCAGGCGGGGGCCGCCGGCCAGCTGCTCGGGCAGTCGCGCAACCTCGTGGCCTTGTCAATTCTGGCGACTCCGGGCCGCCCGCCGATGGTGCTCTGCCAGGACCGCGAACTGGTCCGGCTGTTGGAAAACGCCCCGCAGTTGACCGCCTTGCTCGGCCAGGCAGGTCATGCGGAAGTCCAAGGGGTTGAATTGCTACTGCGATCCTCCTCCCATTATCAACCTGACCGTATTCTGTATGATTACCTGGCCCTGAGGCCGGTTTAAACACGGCCGAAAGCTGCCACCGACCGACGGTGGCAACCAGCAAAATCAACCCGGACGGCCTCAAATTGAGGCTGGCAATTTGTGCGCAAAGGAGCCAGCTTTGTTACCTTGGCCTGATCCGCGCCGTCATCCTTTGCAACTGCACCCATCTTGCCTTCCCCTTATACCATGAAACTGTCCCGGTACTCCCTCCCTGTCCTCTTGTTCAGTGGTCTTTGTCTGAGTGGCCCGTCCGCCTTGTTTGGTGTCACCGGCTCGCTCGACGCCATGCTCAAGGACTCTCCTTTTCAGTCAAAAGATGGCAGCGACGCCCCTTCCACTGATTCTCCGCTAACTTACAACGGCTCCTATACGGACGGCAATGGGGTCACTTATCTGGCCCTCTACGATATCAATACCCATGTCCCCACCTGGATTCGGTCGGATGCCAAAAAGAGCGATGACCCGACCACTCCTGCCATCGTCGAATTTTTGCCGGACGCAGACAAAGTCAAAGTGACCTACGGTGGCCCGACGCGGCGCACCTACACGATTCTTCTGCAAAAGCCCATTATCCAGACCTCACCGACCAATACGCCCGCCGCCAATCCCAATCCCGCCAATCAGCTCGGGCTCGCCCTGCAAAACCTCCTCACTCAGGCCGGTGGCGCTGGCGGCGGCTTTGGCGGCGGCGCCGCCGCAAATGGTGGCGGACGTGGCGGACGTGGCGGACGTGGCGGTGGTGGCGCAGGCGGTGGTGGCGCAGGCGGTGGCGCAGGCGGTGGCGCAGGCGCAGGTGGTGGCGCAGGCGGTGGCGCAGGCGCAGGCGGTGGCGCAGGCGCAGGTGGTGGTGGCGCAGGTGGTGGCGCAGGTGGTGGTGCCGCAGGCGGCCGCGGCGGCGCCTGAGCCTCTGCCAGGATTATTTTTAAAACGCGTGCCTTGTCCGGCGCGCGTTTTTTTGTCGGTGGCCGATCCTTGCTGGCATCGCCGCCGTCCCCGCCAACACCCCCGGCAAATTTACCTCTGAAAAATGCTTTGCAAACGCCCCGCGCCGCCCTAGACCCGATGTCGCTATGGCAAAACGCAAACCCAACGCAGCATTCATGAAACCGGTTCAGCCTGACGACGTCCTCTCGGCCGTGGTCGGTTCGAAACCCCTCCCGCGCACGGAGCTTACCAAGAAACTCTGGGACTACATCAAAAAGAACGGTCTCCAGGATAAGAAGGTCAGAACCCAGATCAATGCCGACGCCGCCCTCAAGGTGGTGTTCGGTGGCAAGGCCAAGGTCAGCATGTTCGAGATGACCAAACTCGTCTCGGGCCATCTGAAGAAATAAGCCTCGTCCGGTCCGGGCTTGCCCTCACGGTAAGCTTTCCTGCCGCCGCCAGCCTCGTGCTGGCGGCGGTTTTTTTGGGGGGTGCCTTCGGGGTTGCGCACCGCGAGGCCACGGTTTTGCCTCAGTCCCGCCGCCATGCTCTCGTCGCTCCTACGCCGCCCCGTGCTGTTTGCGCTCGGCGGGGTCATTTTCCTGGCCGGTCTCGTGGCCGGCGGGTGGAGCCGCACCCGGCTGCAGGCCGCCATTCTCGCCGACCTGATGGCGGACGCCAAACGCAGTGCCGTCGCGTTCGACGCGGCGGAGCTGCGGCTGCTCGCCGGGACCAAGGCTGACGTCACCACCCCCGCCTACGCCTCGGTCAAGTCCCGCCTCATGCGCCTCCATGATGTCCAGCCGCAGGTGCATTACGTCTATCTTTTCCGGTTTTTGCCGACGACGGGCAGGGTCATATTTCTCGCCGATTCGACCCCGGTTGGCGCAAAGGATGAGTCATTGCCCGGGGACAATTACGACAACTTTCAAAACCCTGGCAAGGCCCCCGGGCTGCGCCGGATCATCGCCGACAGCCAGCCCGCCACCGAAGGGCCCGAAAGCGATGAGTTCGGCGAGTGGGTCACGGGCTACGCGCTCGTCGGTCCGCCGCCGCCAGCGGGCGCAGCCAAGGACATTCTCGGCCTGGATCTTGATGCCGCCAGCTGGCGGCACGACCTCTGGGCCGCCGCGTTCACTTCCGCCGGCTATGTGTGGGCCCTCTTCGGTTTGCCGCTCGCCGCCCTCACCCTCACGCGGCGCCGTGGCGCGCAACGGGAGGCGCTCCGTAACCTGTCCGAAGCGGTCGAGCAGAGCCAGTCCGCCGTGCTCATCGTGGATCTCGCCAGCCGCATCGAATACGCCAATGCCGGACTTTGCCGACAGGTCGGCTACACCCGGCGCGAGCTGATTGGCCGGCCATGGCGTGACTTTCAGGTGGCGGAAACTCCGCCCGAAATGATTGCGGAGATGGTCACCTCTGTCCGGGCCGGCCGCACCTGGACCGGCGAATGGTATAATCGCCGGAAGTCCGGTGAATCCTATCCGGTGCGGGGCGTCATCACTCCCGTGCTCGCCCGCGATGGCCGGGTCACCAGTTTTGTCGCCGTGTTCGACGACATGACCGCCTCAAAGCGGACCGAAACCGAGCTCCGCGAGGCACTGGAACGGGCCGAGGCCGGCGACCAGGCCAAGGGCCGTTTCCTCGCCACCATGAGCCATGAGCTGCACACTCCGCTCAACGGCATCGTTGGATTTACCAGCCTGCTGACCGACACTCCGCTCACGGCCGAGCAGCGCGAGTATGTTGAAACCATCCGCCTCAGCGCGGATGCGCTCCTCCGCCTGACGGGGGATGTGCTGGACTATTCGCGGATTGAGGCGGGCCGGGTGAAGCTCGACCTGGTCCCCTGCGACCCGCGTGATCTCGTCGAGGAGACGTTCGATCTGCTCGCGACGCAGGCGGCGGACAAAAATCTCGTCCTGCTCCACCACGCCGCAGCCGACGTTCCCGCCCAGGTTGCCCTTGACGCCGGCCGGGTGCGGCAGGCGCTCGTCAACCTCGTGGGCAACGCGCTCAAATTCACCATGCAGGGCGAGGTCGAGGTCACGCTCGCCGTGCAGCCGCCGGCGTCGGATCCGGCCGACGGTCGGGCCCAGCCCGCCGGGTCAGCGCCATCCTCCTTCCTCCCGCCTGCGGGCGCGGGCCGGCCAGATCCAACGCGATGCGTCCTCGAATTTGCGGTGCGGGACACCGGTCCGGGCATCACCGCCGCCGAGCAAACCAGGCTGTTCCAGCCCTTCAGCCAGCTCGACGCCGGTCTCCGCCGCCGCCATGGCGGGGCAGGACTGGGCCTCGCCATCAGCCGCCATCTTGCCCGGCTGCTTGGCGGCGACATCACCATCGAAAGCACGCCAGAGACCGGCACCACTTTCCACCTCACGGTTGAGGCCAGGATTGAGCAGCCGGCGCCTCCGCCCGGCACCGCGCTCGCGGGCCGCTGTGTCGCCCTCGTGTGCGCCCGTGCCGGCCTGCGGGCCGAACTGGCCCGGGTTCTCGCGGCGCTCGGGGCGGAAACCGTGGCATGCGAAATCGCCGCCATTCCCGCCACCCGGGCCGATGCGATCATCGTCGATTGTGACGATAACATCCTCACGCTCGCCCGCTCCGGCCGTTCGCTGGCGGCCGGATGGCCGGCGGCCCGCGCCATCGGCCTCATCCATGGCGCCCACTCCGCCGCCGACCGCCAGGCATTGCGCATGTTTTTTCCCCGTCTGCTCGGCAAGCCCCTCCACCATGCCCTGCTGGCCGGCCTCTTCGATACGGTGTCCCGCCCGCCAATGACCGCGCTGTCGCGCCCGCACCTCGGCCTGCGCCTGCTCCTGGTGGACGACAATCCCGTCAATCTCCGCCTGCTTACCAGCATCGTCACCAATCTCGGCTGCACGGCGGTGGGCGTGGACAACGGGCCGGCCGCACTGGCCACCCTCACCGCCGGGGAAAAGTTCGATGCGCTCCTGCTGGACATCCATATGCCCGACATGGACGGCCTGGAAGTCGTGCAGCGCATCCGCACCGGTGAGGCCGGCGCCCGCGATCCTTGGATCATCATGGTCACCGCCGACCAGCGCGCCGAAATGCGCACCCGTGCGCTCACCCAGGGTGCCAGCGACTATTTGCTGAAACCCGTGACCATTGAAAACTGCCTGGCGGCCCTCCGCCGGCGTCCAAACAAAGCCTGAACGCCCCTCCGGGCCGGCTTAGGTTCCGCGTTGGTTGCCATACAGTTCGATCTGCAGGCGTGGCGCGTAACGGTAGCCGCGCGTCTTGCACAGCTCGGCGAGCCAGCCGGCGCGCGCCCGGAGGTTTTCCACGGTCACGCCTTCGGGCATCAGCAGGATTTTTTCCCGCGCAATCTCGCGGCCGAGTTTCGTCAGCATCGCCTCCAGCTCATCCACATCCCCCGGCCCGGCGACGACAAACTTGAGCTGGCAATCATAGGCGTCGAGCCAGGCGCGCACCACGTCGGGCTGCCAGCGCGTGGCCTCGTGCCGTTTGCGCCAGGCGGCGTGTTTGGTCGCGTCGGGGGCGGAGTTGAGGAGCTTGGGCGAAAGCGAAGCGAGATCACAGGCGATGCCGCCGGGTGCGACCGTCGCCGCCGTCTCAATGGTGAGGTGCCGCCCGTGCCCTTTGAGCGCGGCCGCCAGCGCGTGAATGTCCTTGGCGACCATCGGCTCGCCGCCGGTGAGCACGACGTGCCGGGCCGGATGGCCCAGCACCTCGGCGACAATTTCATCCACTGTGTGCGGCCGGCCCTCCGGCGCCCACGAGGCATGGGGCGTGTCACACCAGCTGCAGCGGAGATTGCAGCCGCTGGCCCGCACAAACACGGAAGGGACTCCGGCCAGTATGCCTTCGCCCTGGAGCGAATAAAATATTTCAGCGACAAGCATCAGGGCAGGGTGGCGGTCAGTTCCATGGCGGCAGCGACATCCCGGCTCACGCTCCGATGGCCTGCCAGAACGCGGCCGGGGAGGCCAGGTCGGCCAGCAGCGCGGTTGGTTCATGTGCGGCCAGCTCGTCCGCCGAGTAGTCCCCGGTGGTCACCGCCAGGGTGCAGGCGCCGATGACCTTGCCGCAGGCAATGTCGTGGGGGGTGTCGCCGATGATCCAGACCCGCGGCGGCGGGAAGTCCACGCCGTGGTGTTCCCGCGCCCGCCGCAAGGCGTGCGGGCCAAGGTCGTTGCGCAGCTCGGCATCATCGGCAAACGCGCCGAAGGGGAAAAAATCCCAGAGGCCGTGATGGGTGAGTTTGGCGCGCGCTCCACGCACCAGGTTGCCCGTGAGCAGGCCCTGCGCGAGATGGGGCCGCCCGGCCGCGGTTGTCAGAATCTCCCGCACTCCGGGCAAAATCCGCGCCCGCGGGTTGGTCAGCTGGGCGGGCAATGCGGCCACATAGCCGTCAAGGTAGCGGGCAAAGTTCTCTTCGGTGGCCGGGAGGGCAAATTTCTCAAAAACCCGCCGCATGATCCAGCGGTCGGTCCGGCCGGCAAACTCGATGTCCGCCAGCGAGCCCGTCACGCCGAAAACTTCACCCAAGGCACGCTCCAGCGCGGTCATGCCCGCCCCGCCTGAGCTGATCAGCGTGCCGTCGATGTCCCAAAGAAGCAGTGTGTTCACAGAGAAAATTTTGACGGCGTTCGCCCCGGCGGAAAGTTCGGAAGCAGTCGGGCGCCGGCCGATGGAGCGGCCCGCTTTGGTCAGCCTGCGGCCGGTTGGCGCGTCTCCTTGGCAAGCGCCTTCACCGCGTCGTCAATCCCGGCGCGCGTTTTCCGGTCCATGCGGTCGATGAACAGCACACCATTGAGATGATCGGCCTCATGCTGGACGCAACGGGCAAACAGCCCCGTGCAAACCAGCCGGTGCGGCACGCCATGGACATCCTGAAAATCCACGCGGATGGCGTCGGGACGGCTGATTTCGCCCCGGATGCCGGGAAAGGAAAGACAGCCCTCCTCATAGAGGGTTTCGGCCGACGGCAGGGCGGTGACGGCGGGGTTGAACAGCACCAGGGGCATTAGCAGCTCCAAGGGCGGGCGCGCGCCATCCAGTTCCCAGCCGGACTCGGCCTTGGCGGCACGCAGATCCACGACACAAAGCTGCAAGGCACGCCCAATCTGCTGGGCCGCCAGGCCAATGCCCTCGGCGGTGTGCATGGCCTCGGTCATTTCGGCCCCGAGCGCAGCCAGCCCGGCATCAAACGCGGTGACGCGCGCGCCTTTTTTCCGCAGCACGGGATCGTTGTAATGGACAATGCTCAGCGGCATGGATCGGGAAGCACCCGCCAACGTGGGCCGGCCCGCCCGGCCCCGCAACCGAAATACCACAGGCGCCGCGGCAGTTTTCTCCCAGGGCCGGACGCCTCCGCGGGTGAGCCGGAAAAGCGGATGGGGTGACGGGGCGGTGACGGCTGCCATAGCCCGCCAGTGACCCGCATCCCGGAGCAGGAGTTTTTGCCGGAGGTGGGCCCACTCATACAGCAGTTGGCCACGCGTCTCCGGCAGCCGGGCCCCCAACCGGGCACGGCCGATCTTGGTGGCGTCAAAACGGTAACCACGGCCGGTGGCCTCGGTATGGACGGCGGCCAGATAGCTCGCCAGCGCCGCGGCCGGCCTGGGGCAGGCCAGAAAACGGTGCAACTGCGGGTGATGGCGATAGCCTTTCGTCCGGCCGAGCAAGACGGCCTGCGCCAGCAACGCCTCGCGCCAGAGTGCGACCAGGCCCTTGGGGTCGAGGTATTTCGGGTGGAGGGTCCAGAGGCGCATCAGGATGAATTCAGCTGAACTGCCGCCGAAGGCCGCTGCCAGTCCACAAAGGCCGCCGCAAACGCCAGGAAAGCCACCAGCATGCCGCCCAGCTCCATCATCGCGGCGGCCAGCAGCTGATCGCCCACGGGGTCGAGCCGGGCGAACAGCCGCGGCGCATACTCGTAGGTTTTGTAGAGCGGATAGTCGCTCGAAAACGCGAGGTAGAAGAACAGCGGAGTCATGCCGATGACCACCGCGGGCAGATAGAGCATCCGCACTCCGGGGGGGAGCGGGGGAAACTCCGTCGACGGGCTGAGTTGCGGCCACCAATAGGACAGGGCGGCGCCAAAAAACATGAGATGTTCGGCAATATGCACCGGCCGGTTTTGCAACGCCTGGTCATACAGGTAGGGCGCATGCCAGACGGTCAGCGTGAGGGTGAAGACCAGCCCGCAGATGATCGGATTGGTCATCACCCCCAGGATCCGCCGCAGGGCGGGGCAGCCCGTGACCGGCCGGACCAGCCAGGCAGGCAGGCCGAGCAGGAACAGCACGGCCGCCGGGTAGATGATGAGCTGGTGCTCCAGCATGTGGGCGCAGAGCAGATAGCGTTCGCCGACCTGATCGAGCGGCGAGCCAATCGCCAGATAGAAAATGACCAGGGCGCCATAAAACTTCCAGGCCGCCGACCGTGGGTAACCGATGCCGGGGGCCAGCCGGCCGCGCAGCGGACCGGTGAGGATGGCGTAGAGCCAGCCGAGCAGGATCAGCCCGCCGATCAGGTGCGGCTCATTGTGCCAGTGACGCCAGTCAATCATGCCGGATGAGCTAGCGGATGCGCCGGCGCGGGGTCAACGGCCCGTGCGATCCGGCGGGTGGCCGCGGCCGCCCAACCCCGGAGCCGCCAGGTTACTGGGGCAATGACGTCAGCGGGAAGCTGGCGCTCATCCGAAACAGGGTGACCAATGCGGCCAGCGTGCCACCGCCGAGGATCAAACCGATGAAAAACAGGATGGTGCAGAACATCTTGTCCCAGCGCAGATGCATGAAAAGAAAGATGACGAGCATGAATTTCACCGCCGAGAAAGTGATGAGGGTGCTGACAATGATCCAGCGGGGGAACGGCACAAAGACCGCCAGCACCTCCACCCCGGTGATGACCGCGAGGGTCATCGCAATCTGCACGAAGAGGTGAAATTTGCTTTCGTGATGGCCCGCCAGATGGGCGGGGGCGTGGTCGGCGGATGAAGACATGGCAATGATCAGGTCAGACGTACTCGAGGAGATAAACGGCGGTGAAAATCACAATCCAGACAATGTCAACGAAGTGCCAGTAAAGCCCCATGGATTCGACATCGATGGCGTGGCGTTCGTCAAACTCCACCGGGCCGGCCGCACGCGCAAACCAGGCCAGCAGGCTCAGGGCGGCCGCCTCGACCGCCAGGGGCCACAGATTGTGGCTAAAAAACATCCCGAAACTGTCGCCCGAGATAAAGATGCGGAGCACCCCGGGCACAATGAAGGCGAACATCGGTCCGGCGGCGGCGATGAAAACCAGCACATGGGCGACATTCCGCCCAAACCAGGCGCTCCCGCGGGTGCCGGCAGGCTTGAAGGAACGGACGTACATCAACCCCAGCCAGAGCACGCCGATCGCCACGTGAGTGCCGTGGGTGCCGGTGAGCGTGAAGAAGGTCGAATCGAAGATCGAATCCGGATTCGCGATGTTCATCCCGTGCTCGTAGACGAAATTCGTGAACTCAAAGACCTGGCAACCGAGAAAAATCAGCCCGAAGAACGAAGTGACCAGCAGGGCGCTGCGCGTGGCCCGGACGTTGCCCCGCTGGATCGCGCCCACCGCCAGCGCCATCATCAGCGACGACATGAGCAGAATGAACGTCGAGAACGAGGTCAGGTTGATGTCGAAAACCTCCCGGGGGATGTGCGTGGTGTCGGCCGGATGCTGGCGGTAGACCAGATGCGTGGAGATGAGCGTGCCGAAGAACATGCAGTCCGACGCGAGAAACGCCCAGAGCAGGAGCTTCTTGTTCGGAATGCCCGTCGCAGTCGACGGGTCGTGGTGGTGGTCAATGGGGCCGGCGGCGGCGTGGTCGCTCATTTCAGGAAAGGGGGAGGGATGAAATTGCCGGCTCAGTGGCCGTGGTTTTCGGTGGCGTTGCCATCCTTGTCGAGATGGATGTGGTAGCCGCCCGGGCCTTCCAGCGCCCACAGATAGATGGAGACCACGAGCAGGCCGAGGCCGGCAAAGGCGACCGGCGGGTGGGAGGAGGCAAACCCGAGGCCCCCGATCAGCATGCCGATACCGGCAAAAAACGGAAACCACGACTGATCGGGCATATGGATGCCCCCGTGGGCCTCTTCGGCCTGCATATGGGCGGCCACTTCCCTGGCGATCTCCTCCTTGTGCTCTTTCTCATACCACCAGGCGTCGCGGGCATGCACGGTGGGAATGGCGGCAAAATTATATTCCGGCGGCGGCGAAGGAATGCTCCACTCGAGGGTGCGGGCGTCCCACGGGTCATTGCCGGCCTTCTCGCCCTTGAAATAGCTCCAGATCATCACCATGAAATAGGTGAAGATGCCCAGCCCGAGCAGATAGGATCCAAGCGTGCAGATCAGGTTCAGATCCGTCCAGCCCATGTTGGCGTCATAGGTCCAGGTGCGGCGCGGCATGCCGTTCAGCCCGAGAAAGTGCATCGGGAAAAACGTGACGTTGAAGCCGATGAAAATCAGCCAGAAGGAGACCTTGCCCCAGAGCTCATTGACCTTGCGGCCGAAAAATTTGGGGAACCAGAAGTGGAGGGCGGCGAGCAGCGCAAACGTGGCGCCACCGATCAGCACATAGTGGAAATGGGCGACGACAAAATAGCTGCCATGCTGCTGGGCATCCGCCGGGGCGGCGGCGTGCATGATGCCGGAAAAGCCGCCGAGCATGAACATCCAGATAAACCCGAGGGAAAAGAGCATCGGGGTGCGCATTTGGTGGCGGCCGCCCCAGATCGTGCCGATCCAGTTGAAAATCTTCACCCCCGTGGGAACCGCGATGGCCATCGTGGCCATCGAAAACGCGGCCGTGGCCACGGCGCCAAGGCCGGTGGTGAACATATGGTGGCTCCAGACGCCAAAGCCGATAAACCCGATGGTCGCGCCGGAAAACACCACCACCGCGTAGCCGAAGAGCGGCTTCCGGGAAAACGTCGGCAAAATCTCCGAGATGTAGCCCATGGGCGGGAGGATGAGAATGTAGACCTCGGGATGGCCGAACACCCAGAACAGATGCTGCCAGAGGATGGGTTGGCCGCCTCCGGAGACTTCGAAGAAGTTCGTCCCGAAGTGACGGTCAAAAATCACCTCGACCAGCGCGATGGCAATGGAGGGCATGGCCAGAATCAGCAGGAAGCTCGTGAACAGCGCCATCCAGGTGAACACCGGCAGCCGCATCATCGTGAGACCGGGCGCCCGCATGTTGATGATGGTGACGATGAAGTTGAGCGAGGCGGCGATCGATGACACCCCCAGCACTTGCAGGCCAAGCGTCCAGAGGTCGGCTGAAATGTCGGGCGTGAAGAGCTTCGAGGTCAGCGGGGCGTAGCCAAACCAGCCGACCGCCGGCGCACCGGAGGGCAGGAACCAGCCGATGTTGAGGATGATCGCCCCGGCCACAAACACCCACAGGCTGAAGGCGTTCAGCCGGGGAAACGCCACGTCCCGGGCCCCGACCTGAATCGGCACGAGCAGATTGAAAAACGCCGCGTTCAAGGGCATCACGGCGAGAAAGATCATCGTCGTGCCATGCATCGTGAACAGCTCGCCGTAAGTGTGCGCACCCAGGAAATTGTTGTTCGGCACAATCAGCTGGGTGCGGATGCACAGCGCCTCAATGCCGCCGACCAGAAAGAAAAAGATCGCAAACGCACCGTAGAGCACGCCGATCTTTTTGTGGTCGACCGTCGTGATCCAGCCCACCAGGCCGGTCTTGGCCGTCGGCCGGGAGAAGATCAGCCCGGGCTTGGCCGGGGCATGCTCCTCCTTCGGAAGAAAATTGGTCTTAACCAGTGCGTCGGCCATGTCGGTAGGTGATAGGGAGGGAGATTGCGCAGGCGGCGGGTTATTTCAAGCTCTGCAGATACGCCACCAAGGCCCCGATGTCAGCGTCATTCAAAATGATGTTGCGGGTGAAATTGCCGTTGCCGTCCGGCTTCATGTAACCGGCCATCGCGCCAACGCCAAAATACATCTTGTTGGCCGGCTTCCAATGGTCGGGCTGGGTGATCCAGTCGCGCATCCGCTGCGGCGTGTTTTCCGGGAGGCCCGCCGCGATGCTGGAGCGGGAGCCGACGTGGGTGAGATCTGGGGCCGTGACGCCCACCCCCTCGTGGCCACGGATGGTATGGCAGCCAAAGCAGGACTTTTCCTTGAACAGCCGCCGCCCTTCGCCAATGAGGGCGAGGTCTTCCTGCGGAGGCGGCGCCTGCCGGGCCTGCCAGGCCTGAAAGGCCGCCGCCGGGTCGCCGGTGCCGGACAGCGCTTCGCGGGGCCGGCCGGTATAATCGAGTTTGGCCGGCACGACTGCGGCGACGCGGGCCGGGTTGGCCGGGGCCATCGGGGCGGCGGTGCGGGCCGGCTGCTTCTGCTGCGCAAGCCAGGCGGCGAATTCCTTTTCTCCGAGGGCGATCACCCGGAATTTCATCAAGGAATGCGAGTCGCCGCAATATTCGGCACATTGGCCAAAATAGTAGCCCGGTTTGTCGGCCTGGAGCCAGAGATGGTTGGGCCGGTTGGGAATCATGTCCACCTTGCCGGCCAGCT